>JBJEZM010000101.1:0-8208 GCA_051887395.1 Oscillospiraceae bacterium
CGTTCAGGGTAAATATAAAGAGTTTGACAAAATACGAATAAACCCGAAATATGTGCCAGATAAGCTCAATTCATCAAATTCTATGTAGCTTTGGAAAAAAAGCAAATGATTTCTTGCAAAGATTTAGATGACAAATTTAAGAAAATTTTTGTTAAGATAAAACAAAGCTGCCTCTAGATGTGCATAAAAGGTTTATTTCCGATACACCTTATCTTATCTTTCCATTTTTGTCTTGTTGTGTGCCTGGTTCCAGACGTTTATATGTAAATGTTGATGGCAAATTTTTTGTTTGTGAACGAATAGGAAATTCACCTGACATTGGCAATGTCTTTGATGGATTAAATATGGAGAAAATCAGTGAATATTATGTTGATAATTTTGCAGAAAATTTGAAGCTTGCAAAAACTGTTGGGCAGTACGAGTGTGCCATATGTGTTATGCAAACTGCTATAATCCAAGCGGAGTTGATATGACAAAAATGCATATGATGTGCGAGACTTTCAAAAAAATAGAACAAAAATTAATGCTATACCATTATATTTATAAAATATTTACTCAAAAACTAGATTGTTTAAACACATACACAATTATTTAGCTATTTATGCTACAAACGAAAGGAGGTGAAAAAATCATGGTAAAAAACAACTCATTTTAACCGTGTAATTGAGGACCAAGAAACTTCCGCTGCAGATTGCAATTGTAGATGCCAAGGAGAAGCAGGCCTGATGAAAATACATGGCGTGCATTTAGATGGAGTAATGAAGATTGTAAAAGATGTGGTGGAGGCTGTGGTTCGGGTAGCCAAAGTAGTGGTTAAGTTGCAAGCAGTACAAACATTAATTTACATAGTTAAGGTTATTTATTTTAGATTAGTGAAAGAACAGCACAGTCACTTAATTGTGCTGTTCTTTCACGATGAGGTGAGAAATCTATGAGTTTAAAATCATATATATGATAAAGATAAGAATCCAGTAGATAATTGTGAGTATGCTCATATATATGCAATTGTCAATGTTGGAAGTAAAAATAATCATCGTGACAAGCCTGGACGTACTCATTTTGTTGAGCATATGTGTTTATCATATCTTTCTTCTATTTAAACGTGAAGATTTTATACGAGGTTATCAAGGTAATATTGTTCCTTCAGATTATTTTTTTGTTGTAAAACAGATTATAGTTATACGATATTGCAAGTAATTACCAAAGATGATTATCAGCATATAAACAATGCTATTTTTTTGCAAGGACAAATGACTAAAAGCGAATTTATTAAAGACTACATTGTGGATTCTGTAAAATTTTATATTTTGGATGAATATACATCTGTAATTGAAAGAACTAAAAAATCAAAAACCATTATTAACTTTTTAACACAAAGTAATATAAAAAAATTAGCCCATTGGAAATATTAAAGAAATTCAAAATATCACAAAAAGTGATATTTGCAGTTTTATAAATTATTACACAACAGAAAATATAGCTTTGTTTGTTATATCTTCTCTAGCTTAAACTCAAACTTTGAAATGCAAATGTTAAAAATAAAAAAGGCTGCGTTACTTTCTGAATCTGCAGAATTCATTTAGCAATTGCCGCAAAAATATAATACTCAACTTCAAACTGTTTCGAATAACGGAACTCATTGTTTCCGGGTTTGGTGCACCTGAATCTAAGCAATCGTAACCAACAGATACTTTATCTTGCCGGCCTTCTGCCGGTTTATAGTGTGCTGCCTCTATCTTTTCTTCTAACTTTGCCACCACCCAACTATTGTGTGATAAATATATACGATTTTGTTTCTTCTGCAATTGCGCCATAACTAATTGTTGAGGTGCTAGCCAGTATGCCTAATGCTAATATTAAAGTTGTTGTTTTTTTTTCATAATAATATACCTTTTCTTTACAGTTTAATATTAAAAGAGTTAGTAACGGTTTCCACTGACCTGAATTATATTATTTGATTATCTTTAATCTAAATCTAAGAAAAAATAATATTACAAATAGGGGAGTATATAAATAGTTACCACAACTACAGCCTTAGGTAGATTGGAGGAAAAAACGCTTACAATACGAGACATTGGTCCTATTATAGAGAAAGATAGTGCCTAAAATAAGAGCAGCGAAGCAAGAAGTCCCAGGCTTTTCTATTGGAGAAGAGAAAAACGCAAACAGATCTAAAATAGCCAATTTTACAACAAGAGCAAAGATGAAAGCAAAAAAATTAAAACCAAAAACAGCAAGTAATATATCAGAAATACTGAAAACGGATTATTTTAAATTCTTTACACCAAGGATAGATTAAAATATATCAGAAACCAGAGGCAACAAGTTTAGAACAAAAAAAGGATAAAAATTAAAATTTTCAGTAAAAACCAACTATAATAGACAAAACTCTTTTTATGTGGTAAAATAAAAAATACAATGGAGGATATACATTATGAATGTTTCTAATACATGGCTAGTGTTAGCGTTAGTTTTTCTCTTGTTTGAGGCTGTAACTGTACAATTAGTCTCTTTGTGGTTTATTATTGGGGCAATATTTGCACTTATTACCAGTCTGTTTATTCCGTCTATGTCAATTCAGATTTGCATATTTGTTTTATCTTCTGTAATATCACTTCTTTTATTGAGGCCGTTTTTGAAAAGTATAATTAAAACTAAACCCGAAGATATTAATTTGGGACGTTATATTTCTAAAAAAGCTATTGTTACTTCCGAAATTAACAATGTTTTAGGGGTCGGTGAAATCAACATAAACGGTAGCATTTGGTTAGCACAATCTATTAACGAAACGGTTGTAGCAGAAGGAGAAATAGTGTTAGTTGAAGCTATAGAAGGAGTTACATGTAAAGTTAAACGGTTAGAACAAAAGTAAATTTTAAACGGGGATGATGAATTATGTTAGAAATATTGTTACTGATAGTTTTTATTGCGATTTTTATTGTTGCATCATGTGTAAAGGTAGTTCCACAAGCTCACGCTTTTGTGATTGAGCGTTTAGGGTCTTACCATGCAACCTGGAGCACAGGATTGCACGCAAAAATCCCTTTTATAGATAAGATAGCAAAAAAAGTATCTTTAAAAGAAAAGGTTGTAGATTTTCCACCTCAGCCGGTAATAACTAAAGATAATGTTACTATGCAGATAGATACAATTGTATATTTTCAGATTACTGATCCTAAACTTTATACATATGGCGTTGAAAATCCTATTTTTGCTATAGAAAATCTTACAGCTACAACTCTTAGGAACATTATTGGGGATTTGGAATTAGATCATACTTTAACTTCTCGTGATGTTATAAATACAAAAATACGTGCAATTTTAGATAAAGCTACCGACCCTTGGGGAATAAAAGTGAATAGAGTAGAATTAAAAAATATTCTACCACCCCGCGAAATTCAAGATGCGATGGAAAAGCAGATGAAAGCAGAACGCGAAAGAAGAGCTAAAATTCTTGACGCAGAAGGGGAAAAACGAAGTGAAATTTTAATTGCAGAAGGGCACAAAGAAGCAGCAATATTGAAAGCAGATGCGATTAAAGAAACCAAGATAAGGGAAGCGGAAGGTGAAGCGCAAGCTATACTTTCGGTACAAAAAGCTTATGCAGATAGTATAAAACTATTAAATGATGCAAACCCTTCGGAAAAAGTTATATCTTTAAAGAGCTTAGAAGCTTTTGGAAAAGCTGCGGATGGAAAGTCTACAAAAATTATCATTCCGTCTGAAATTCAGTCGTTAGCAGGGTTGGTGGTTTCTGTGAAAGAACTGTTGAAAGATTAATTTTGTAATATGTTATAATATTTAATTTTACGAACAAAAAAGTTATTAACATTTATTCCACGTGGAACAAAATTAAAAAAATGTTTTAATAAAGCCACAAACCCTACTTTTTTGTACATTTTTAAAAAACTAAGAATAATTACACCTCTGCTGCGCGGGGGGTGTAATTATTTTGAATTTAAAAACTGCGAATTCCATTTTTTGCACTTTTTTGAAAATTAATAAAATAAAAAATCCCAATCTTCGAGGGACTTTTTTATTTTCAAATTCATATCAAATTTTAAAATTTTTTTCATAGTTTAAAGTACTCAATTAAAGAAATTAATTAATAAAGGTGTCTGGTGTGATTTGGCTTGATTTTTAAGTTACAATATGTTAGAATTAAGCGGGTAAAAATATGTATTAATGGAGGGATAATTATGAAAAAAAAGTTTTATCGTGTGCAAGAAAACAAAATTATTTGTGGTGTTTGCACAGGCGTTGCTGAATATTTTGATATAGATGTAACTATTGTTCGCATTCTTTGGGCAATGGCAGTGCTTTTAGGAGGCTCTGGCGTTTTGCTCTATATTGTTATAACTCTTATAGCTCCAATGAAACCTATATATTTTTATTCAGAAGGTACCAACAACTCAAACAATACGCCTAACTATCCAGATTCAGATGAATAACAACTCTGCAGACATTATTATCATTGGTGCCGGTGCATCTGGCTTAATGGCTGCATATACTGCGGCCAAGTATTCTTGTGCAAAAGTTATTCTGCTAGAAAAAAACAACCAAATCGGCAAAAAGCTTTTAATCACAGGCAAAGGCCGCTGTAATTTAACAAACAATTGTAGTGTAGATGAATTTTTAAACAATGTGTGTACAAATCGCAAATTTTTGATGAGTACAATAAATTCTTTCTCTACGCAAAAAACTATGGCTTTTTTTGAAGAACTTGGGCTAGCGCTTAAAACGGAGCGCGGCAGACGAGTTTTTCCTGTTTCTGATTCCGCTTTTGATGTTGTGCAAACATTAAAAAATGCAATTAAAAAAGAAAACATTTCTCTGCGGTTAAATTCAAATGTGGTTTCAGTCCAGCATAACACAGCTAACACATTCTCTGTGGTCTTAGAAACAGAAACCGGGGAAAAGCTTTACTGTAACAGGTTGATCATAGCTACCGGTGGCAAAAGTTACCCGCAAACAGGTTCAACCGGTTCTGGTTTTGCGTTTGCCAAAAAATTGGGGCATAAATTATTAGCGCCACGCCCTTCTCTTGTACCAATAGTTACACAAGAGTCATGGTGCAGTGAACTTCAAGGGCTATCGCTGCGCAACGTACGTTTAACTCTTTATAGAAACCAGACAAAAAAGCCTCTTTTTTCAGAGATTGGTGAGCTGCTTTTTACTCATTTTGGATTATCTGGTCCTCTTGTTCTAACTGCCAGTGCGTTTATCGGTAATAACTCTCCTTCTGAATATAAAATAGTTATAGATTTAAAACCGGGGCTAGAAAACAAGCAGTTAAATACCCGCCTGGTTAGAGATCTTGCCGGAAATAACAAAGATCTTTGCAATGCACTCAAAAAATTATTGCCTTTGCGTTTAGTGCCAATAATAATACAGTTTGCTCTAATTGATCCGCGAAAAAAAGCCAACCAAATTACCAGTTTGCAGCGAGCACAATTAATAGAAGCTATTAAAAATTTAACTTTAACTCCTCAATGTTTGCGCGGCTTTAACGAGGCAATTATTACAGCTGGTGGCGTAAACACAAATGAGGTTAACCCTAAAACTATGGAGTCTAAATTAGTTGCCGGCATTTATTTTACCGGCGAGCTTTTAGATCTTGATGCCTTAACCGGTGGCTTTAATCTGCAGATTGCTTTTTCTACCGGCTACGCTGCAGGTTTGCACTGTGCACAGCAATATAAAAATCTAACCGCATAAAAATTTTAACCCGGTTTTCTTTTGAAAAATAAGTGGTACATAAAAAAGCGTAAAATTCAAAAAGTACAAAAAAGTGGAGTTTTTAGTTTTATTAAAGCATTTTTTTAATTTTGTTCCACGTGGAACAAATGTTAATAACTTTTTTGTTCGTAAAATTTGCTTTTAATTTATAACAAAAAATACACAGAATTATTTAAATACTATATCAGTATTTTAACAAACTTTGCAAAGGAGTTATATTATGACCATATCAGAAATAATTACAAAACTAAATCAACAAAAAAATCTAACTGATTCAGAATTTATAGCTTTACTTTCTACGAATGTTTATGACGACTTACTGCATACTGCCGCAGATAAAGTTCGGCGTCAAATTTATGGTGATGAAGTTTATCTTCGCGGTTTGATTGAATTTACAAATTACTGCAAAAATAATTGCTACTACTGTGGCATTAGATGTGGCAACAGCGTAATAGAAAGGTATCGTTTATCTAAGCAAGAGATTTTAGAGTGTTGCAAAGAAGGTTATGCTTTAGGATTTAGAACATTTGTGCTGCAGGGTGGAGAGGACCCATTTTATACAGATAATATGATCTGTGATATTGTCTACGAAATTAGAACAACTTATCCAAATTGCGCTATAACATTATCTTTTGGAGAAAAATCTAAAGAAAGCTATCTCAGTTATTTTCAATCAGGTGCAAATCGCTATCTGCTGCGCCACGAAACAGCCAACAATAATCATTACCAAAAGCTGCATCCAAACAGCATGAGCTTAGAAACCCGCAAACAATGTCTTTTTAACCTTAAAGAGATTGGATATCAGGTTGGTAGTGGTTTTATGGTGGGCTCACCATTTCAAACATTAGAAAATATAGTTGAAGACCTACGTTTTCTACAAGATCTGCAGCCAGATATGATTGGAATTGGACCGTACCTTGCACATGAACAAACTCCATTTGCAGAGTGTGAAAATGGTAGTATGTTGCTTACTTTAAGGCTTATCTCTATTCTAAGATTATTATTTCCACACGCACTTATTCCCGCTACAACTGCACTGGGCACAATAGATCAAAATGGCCGTGAATTGGGCCTTAAAGCTGGCGCTAATGTTGTTATGCCCAATTTATCTCCGGTTAAGTTTCGTAAATTATATGAGCTCTACAACCATAAAATTTGCACCGGAGAAGAAGCTGCACAATGCCGCGGCTGCTTAGAGCGCAGGGTAAAATCCGCTGGATATAGGATTGTTACAAATATTGGCAATGTTAAACGCTAAAATTGTATTTCTATTTTAAATAAAAAAACAAGCCGAGGAATTATTCCTAGGCTTGTTTTTGATCTTCGTCGTTACCATCTTCCTCTGTGCGAATTTCTTCTTTTTGGATTAGCCCCAACTCTTTTTTTCGCTTAAAAACATAAACCAAAAAATATGAGCAAAAAAAGAAATAATTTTAAAAAACCAAATGGGATAAAATCTACTATCCCGGTTTCACCCCACTTAAAAAAAGATTTAACCATTGTATAAAGTATACTTGCCAAACTCGCGCCAGAATACAACGCAAAACAATAATTAATTGAGTTTTTTTCTGCTTGGTCGGCGTAAAACCAACATGCAACAACTAAAACCGCAACAGATTCAATCTCAAACAGACTCTTTAAAAACAAAAACATTTAATCATTCCTCTTCAACCATACTCGTGTTTTTTCTGTTGCTTCTACGGCGGCGTCTAACAAGAAAAAGAAAAGATAAGTATATGACATGATTTTATATGTGGGGTATATATATTTTGTAATCCATTTTTCTTTAATTTCAAAGATGACTATTATAATTACTAATAGTAAACTAGACCATAAGAATAGCGTCTCTAAGATAAATCGAATTTGTATACAACATATCTCTATACTTCATAATTATTTCCCATCACCGCTACTGCTATCACTGCCCTCTTTAGGATACACTCCGTTAACTGCGACACCACCTTTTAAAATAGCTTTCACAACATCGGCTACTGTACGTACGGCCGTATATATTGCCGTCACTGCTGCTTCCTCTGCCTTAACTATAAACGGTTTCTCTCCTGTCATTTCAAATGAAAACCTGTTTATTTTACGTGCTGCTGACATTACCGTTGCTGCTCCACCTGTCAAAACATCAAGAGTAATCTCGTCAACCACATGACCCGCTGGAGATTGCGCAAATTTTTTTGTATCTTCCTGTTTCTTTTCAAGATATTTCTAGGTTTCCATTAAGAAAAGGGTGTTTTTTCTCTGTTTCTTTTATCTGCTGTTTGCGTTCTTCTTCTGCTGTTAGCTTTGGTTTTGGCGGCTCTGGGTCATGTCCTGTTGCTGCTGCAATAGGTTTTGGCCTATGATACACTCCTGCATCTGCTGTTGTTTTTATTTTACCAAAATCAACTTTGTCCACATTTTTGGGTTTTGTTGCCGGCGCTGGAGCCGGTTTAGGAAGTGCAGACCTCACAGTTGAAG
>JBJEZM010000102.1:0-8111 GCA_051887395.1 Oscillospiraceae bacterium
CCTAACATCGTCTTTATATACTGCTTTTGTTATAATTATAGCCGGATTTATACAGCCGATTAAATATGCTATTAATATTACAGCTATTGCTTGGCATGTTTTTAGCATTACTATCTCCTCTTTTCCCTTCGTTCACGCAAGATAATTTTAATTGGTGTTGCATTTAAACCAAATGTTGTTCTAATTTGATTCTCTAAATATCTTTTGTATGAAAAATGAAACAAATCTAAACTATTTGTGAATATTACAAATGTTGGCGGTTTTGTGTCAATTTGTGTAATGTAATACACTTTTAGCCGCTTGCCTTTATCTGTTGGCGGTTGCACTCTTGCTGTGGCTTCTGCAAGCATAACGTTTAATGTGCTTGTGGTAAGCCGTGTGTTGTTTTGCTGAGCAACAAAATTTATCTCTTCAAAGAGTTTATCTATTCTTTGGCCAGTTTTTACTGAGATAAAAATGATTGGTACGTAAGACATAAAAGCAAAACTTGCCTTTAATTCTTTTTTATAGTTTTCTAAAGTTCCAGTATCTTTTTCAATTTTATCCCATTTATTAACAACTATGATTGTTGCCTTACCACTTTGGTGTGCAAAACCCGCTATTTTAGAATCTTGCTCAGTGAAGCCGGTTTCGGCATCCAGCATTACAAGGCATACATCCGCACTTTCAATTGCTCTAAATGCACGCCCCACACTATAATACTCCACGTCTTCTTCAACTTTGCTCTTTTTACGTACCCCCGCTGTATCTGCAAAAATAAAACTACCGTGTGAATTTTTTACCAATGTATCAATTGAATCTCGTGTTGTGCCTGCAATACTCGAAACAATCAAACGCTCTTCTTTGGTAATTGCATTAATAAGTGATGACTTGCCTACGTTAGGTTTGCCTACAACGGCAACCTTTAGTGTATTACTCTCTTCCTCGGTGCTTTCAGCATCAAATTCAATTTTTTCAAACGCTGCATCCAGCAAATCTCCCACGCCGTGGCCATGCACAGCAGAGATCTCTATTAAATTAGAAAGCCCTAAGTTATAAAACTCGTAAAAACTTGGGTCTGTAGCTCCTAATGAATCACATTTATTCACTGCTACTAAAACTGGTTTATTCGTTTTTTGCAAGATTTCTGCAATTTCTAAATCTGCTGAAGTAACTCCTATTTTAAGATCTGTTACAAAGACTATAACATTAGCTTGTTCTATTGCAATATTTATTTGGTGCCGCATTTGCATTAAAATTTCATCATTCGAATACGGCTCTAAGCCACCGGTATCTACAACTAAAACATTCCTACCACGCCATTCGCACTTGCCATAGTTTCTGTCTCTGGTAACACCGGGAGTTCCTTCAACAATAGCTTTGCGCTGGCCAATTAATCTATTAAAAAGTGTGGATTTGCCAACGTTTGGCCTCCCTACTATTGCAATTAATGGCATTAACATAAATATTCTCTTTTCTTTAATTTATAAAATTATATTTGGCCCACCCAGCAGGACTTGAACCTGCAACCTTCAGAATCGGAATCTGACACTCTATCCAGTTGAGCTATGGGCAGATACTCAAAATGGCCTTCCTAATTTGAATTTGCAAAGGAAAAGCCATTTGATTTTGCATCTAAATTTTAATGCTTAAACTTAAATAATTTAAGCGCTAACTCGCATATTTAAAATTTTAGTAACGTTAATTCTTATCCCTGGCCCCATTGTGCTAGAAATTGCACAAGATTTAATATATTGACCTTTAAGCCCCGTTGGTTTTGCCTTCATAATTGCTTCTGCCACTGCGTTAAAGTTCTCTTCTAATTTTGCTGCACCAAAAGAAACTTTGCCAATTGAGCAGTGTATAATGTTAGTTTTATCTAATCTATATTCAATTTTACCGGCCTTAACCTCTTTAACCACTTTTGCCACATCCGGCGAAACCGTACCGGATTTTGGCGTTGGCATTAAACCTCTTGGCCCAAGCACTTTACCCAAGCGCCCTACCACAGACATCATATCTGGTGTGGCAATAACAACATCAAAGCCTAGCCAGCCGTCATTTTGAATTTTAGGAACAAGTTCTTCTGCACCTACAAACTCGGCACCTGCCTGCTCTGCAGCAGTTGCTTGTTCGCCTTTAGCAAATACCAAAACTCGCACCTTTTTACCTGTGCCGTTCGGTAAATTCACTGCGCCTCTTATTTGCTGGTCTGCATAACGTGAATCTACACCCATTTTTAAATGCAACTCTACAGTTTCGTCGAATTTTGCCTTGGCTGTTTTAATGCAAAGCTCTAATGCCTCATTCGGCTGAAGCAAGGCATTTTTATCTACCAGTTTTGAACTCTCTATATATCTTTTACCATGTTTCATACAATTAAAATCCCCCTATTGTGGTTTTCGGAATAGTCCTCCCACTTTAATAAACACCATTTAAAAAGCAAATTATTAATCGCCAACCACAACACCCATACTGCGTGCCGTGCCTGCAATCATAGAAATTGCCGATTCTAAATTTGCTGCATTAAGATCTGGCATTTTTTGTTTGGCAATCTTTTCAACATCTGCTTTAGAAATAGTTGCCACTTTGGTTTTATTTGGAACTCCAGATGCGTGTTCTATGCCACAAGCTTTTTTTATTAAAACTGCTGCTGGTGGTGTTTTTGTTATAAATGTGAATGAACGATCTTCGTAAACTGTTATAACAACCGGGATAATTAACCCTTCGTTGCCTTTTGTTCTATCGTTAAATTCCTTTGTGAATGCAACAATGTTAACCCCATGCTGACCTAATGCAGGGCCAACTGGTGGAGCAGGTGTTGCTTTGCCTGCTGGAATTTGAAGTTTTATGTAACCTTTAACTTTTTTAGCCATAGTTCATTACCGCTAAATAGCGATTTCTCCTTTCTTGCAAAGCTATATTTTTTTAGTTTGTAAATGATTTTAAATTTTTAAATTCAATTTCTGCAGCTGTTTTTCTACCAAACATATTAACTAAAACTTTAGCGGTACCTTTATCTTTTTGCACACTTTCAACAACTGCTTCATAGCCTTCTAATGGGCCATTTACAACAATTACCTTGCTGCCTTCGCTAAAATCTAAATCTGCATACTTTTTTTCGTTAACAACACCAAATTGGAGCATCTCTTCTTCTGTTAGCGGCTTGGGTTTTGAACCCGCACCCACAAAACCAGTTACCCCTCTAGTGTTTTTAACCACATACCAAGTGTCATCGTTTAAAACCATTTTAATGAAAACATAGCCTGGGAATAATTTTTGTTCTACTTTTCTTTCTTTGTTATTTTTAATTTCTGTAACTATTTCGGTTGGG
Organism: Oscillospiraceae bacterium; assembly: GCA_051887395.1. Classification (GTDB taxonomy): domain Bacteria; phylum Bacillota; class Clostridia; order Oscillospirales; family Ruminococcaceae; genus RGIG1955. Next base: position 3,314 of record JBJEZM010000102.1, read on the forward strand.
ATTTTTATCTCTTTAACAACATTACCCCAATCTTTGGCTTCTATGATCTTTTCTATGTTGTCTGCAACCTTTTTTTCGTAACCAGAATATGTATGCACTACATACCATTTTGCTTCTTCTGCCATAAAATTCACCGCAGCTAAAATCAGCCACTTTCTCCTTTAAAGCTTTAATTTTATTATAAACACAAAAATTACTAATTTACTTTATAACAAAATTATTCACTAAATTCATAAGCCCTGCATCAAAAACCCAAACTAAACCACCCAATAAAATAATTGTAGCAAACACAATAACTGTGTTATTAAACGTTTGATTCTTTGTGGGCCAAGTTACTTTTTTTAGCTCATTTTTAGTTTCTACAAACCATTTGAAAAAGCCCCCACGCTTTTTTTGTGATTCTGCTTTGTTTTTATTTGCCAATTCCCTCACCCTTTTGCTACTTTGTTTCTTTATGCGGTGTGTGCTTTTTGCAAAATCTACAATATTTATTCATTTCAATCCTATCAGGATCGTTTTTTTTGTTTTTGAATGTATCGTAATTTCGCTGTTTACACTCAGAGCAAGCAAGTGTAACTTTTACTCTCATATCAGCTACCTCCTATTTTTATTCCTAAACTAACAAAAGCCCGATGCATATAAACTATTAAAGCAACAAGCCAGAATTAGAGGTATCATTAGTATAGCACAGCAGCATAATTATGTCAATAATCCAATGCTACATTTTGCTTTTTAACCTTGACGAATTTAAAAGGGCATGTTATAGTTAAATTAAATAAAGTGTATAGAAAGGTGGTATTTTTAATGAATTTTATAGTTTTACAATATAAAACTAACTGGAAGTTTATTAAAAATAGATTGGCACGATTACTTTGGTTTAGTTGCATTTTCTTTTCCCTTATTACCTTTTTATTATATTTATACCTAGCAAAACACCCGGAACTTGTGCAATACATTATAGCCCGGTTTAACCAATCTAAGCAGGATATTATTACTAGCGTGCAAACCCAAACCACAAGTTCGTCATATTTTGGGGCACATATGCGTACAACTTGGTTGATATTTTTAAATAATATAAGAGTAAATTTTCTATTTGCTGCTCTTGGCGTTTTGCCTTTTATGGCCTTCCCTACAATGTCCTTAGCTATTAATTCATTTGTTTTAGCTGCAGTTTTAGCCGTTGGTAACATGCCATTTAAAACGTTGCTTTGGGGCATAATGCCACATGGTATTTTTGAATTTTGCAGCTGGTTCTTGGCCGCAGCTATAGGTTTTTACTTTAGTATTAATCTCTGTGAAATTTATTTGAAAAAGCCTCATGATTCAGCTAAATATGTTTTTAAAAATGCTGGAATTTGCTTCTTGCTTTTTGTTGTACCATTAACAGTAATTGCTGCTTTTGTGGAGGCATTTTTAACTCCTGAGATTTATAAGAGTTTTTGAAATAAATATTTAACTTAATATTTACATTTTGGTTATAAAAAGCTGTAAATTGAACGTTTTTCTACGTTTTTGATTATGCGGTTTTTTATTTGAAGCGGTGAAATTAAGCACGTATTTGCAAAAGTTTGGTTTACTAAAAATTTTCTATTCCTCTTGACATACGAATCTAATTGTGCTACAATTTACACCAGGTTGCAATTTAAGGAGAGATGTCCGAGTGGTTTATGGAGCTAGTCTTGAAAACTAGTGATTCGCAAGAACCGAGGGTTCGAATCCCTCTCTCTCCGCCAAGGTTTTATTTAATTAATTGGAGAAGTACTCAAGTTGGTGAAGAGGCTCCCCTGCTAAGGGAGTAGGTTGAGAAATCGGCGCGAGGGTTCGAGTCCCTCCTTCTCCGCCAAGGTTACTTATTGGATAATGATTGTAATAAACTTTATAACGAAAATATTTCACAAAATTTGGCTCCAAAATATCCACATAATGAAGTAATATGTTATATTTTTTGAAATATGCATAATGGAACTTTATTTCCTAAAGATAAGGTTTTGGATCTTGGCTGTTGAGGAGGGTGCCACGCAATATTTTTAGCAGAAAATGGTTTCGATACTTATGAGATAGATATTAATCAATCTTCTATTTTTCATACTTTAACAAAATTAAAACAAAAACAATTAAATGCTAACTGTTCTCTTGTTTCTTGCACAAGCATTCCATATAGTAGCAACCATTTTAACTGTGTTATTTGTCACGGCTCAGTTTTGTGTTAGTTAAACTCAGAAGAAAGAAAACAAGCTATTTAGGATACTTAAACCAAACGGTATCGCCTGTTTAGATGTTAGAAATATAAAAGGTTGTCGCTACAAACTAGGGGATAATAAATTTAGTCTATTGAAATCTTGCAAATAAAGCAATGAGCATTTTATGCATTATTTTAATAGGCAAGAAATTAAAGAACTATGTAATATATTCTCTTCTTGTGTGATTGAAGACTGTTGTGTTACCAGAGAAAACGGCAAATATACTGATTATGAAAATTTAGTTTTTTTAACTAAATAACCTTCTTATAAAAACAGGTGCAATATAATGAAAATTGCCATTGCCGGCTCTAGAGACAGTAGAAATACAACTCCAGAATTTATAATTGAAAATCTGCCGAAATCTTTTAGTGAAATTGTTAGTGGCGGGCGCAATTGGAATAGATACTTTAGCTCAAAGTGTGGCTGCTAAATTAGGTGTTAAATTTACGTGCTTTAGACTTAACTATTCACTTTATGGCAAAACGGCACCAATCGTACGCAATACTCAAATTATAGACTATGCAGACTATATTTTAGCTTTTTGGAACGGCTTCTCTAAAGGGACAAGATTTGTGATTGCACAGTATTTAAACAAAAATAAGCCACTTAAAGTTATCTATATGTAAAGTTGGTGAAACCTTTGCAAACACCTGATGGAGAATTTATGAAATTGGCTTTAAACAAGGCTATGCGCGCTGCTGAACTTGATGAAGTGCCAGTTGGAGCAGTTATTGTTAAAGGGCGAAATGTTGTAAGTCATGGGTATAACCAACGAAAAAGCTCTAATAATGCGCTGGCTCATGCTGAAATAATAGCTATAAATTCTGCGTGCCAAGCCCTTAAAACTTGGCGTTTATTAGATTGTGCAATTTACGTTACAATGGAACCTTGCCCGATGTGTATTGGAGCCATATTAAATGCAAGAATTTCTCGCTTAGTTTTTGGTTGCTATGACCTGAAAAATGGCTGCTGTGGCTCTGTTGTGGATTTTAGAAACTTTGCTTTTACTCACAAAAAAATAGTTGTTCTTGGCGGTGTTATGCAGCATGAAGCTGCTATGCTGCTTAATGAGTTTTTTAAACAAAAACGGAATAAAAAAAACTAGCTTTGTTATGCCATTAGTAAAGCTTTCAACATTTGTTCCACGTGGAACAAATGTTGAAAGCTGTTTTAATAAAGCCAAAAACTTGAGTTTTTTTGTTTTTTTGGGGTAACTGGTAGATACCGTCTGTTAAAAAAGCTCCGTTTAATTTAAAAAACTTCGAATGCAAATTGTATGGCTACAATTGAAAATTTATTTTTTATATACTAAGGCAGTGGGCTACGCAAAACCTGACTTGGACTTTGGCTAAGGTTGATTGGCAAAGTTATTTCTACCGTGGTGCCAATACCTTTTTGCGATGTTATTTTTAAACTACCGTTATGAAGTTCGATAAAATATATTTGGACAAAGTTAAGCCCAGCCCTTGAGTATATGGTAAATTATTAACTCCGGCATTGCCTGTGAAATGGGGAAATGTAGCATTTGCACAAGTTTTTTCGTCCATACCTACACCTGTATCTCGGATTGTTATTGTGAAAGTTTGAACTTCTTTATTAGTTTTTAAATAGGCATCTATGTGGTTGCCTGATTTTGTGTACATGCAGAAATTTACAATTATATCTACAATTGCTAATGTTATTTTTTTCTCGTCGAAGTTTGTGTAACATGTTGTACTTTTATTATGGAATTTTATTGATATATTGTTAACATTTGGTTGGGTTGCACATTCTTTTATTAAGTTATGCAAAAACTGCGGTACAGAAACCAATGAAAGCTCTAATTCAAAAAGGCCTAAGCCATATTTAGTTATATCTACAAAATTGGAAACACTCCTAAAAGTAAATCTTGCCTTCACATTCTATTGGCGAAAAATCTACACGATATTTAATTGCAGTGTTTATTAAATTAATTTGCATCGAAAATTTGTTTTTTTAATTTCTGCTGCAATATTAAAATCAGCAAGCTTTTGCTTTAGCAAATTGGCTATGGAACACTCTTTTACCAATAATTCTGAAAAATGATTGTTTTGCCACATTATATTAAAATTTGAATCAACCAGCACCGTTGCGTTGCATTTATATTATTAAAAGCAAATAATTCAAGAGCTGATTTTAATGCTTTTGGAAGCATTTTATTAACCCCTTACTTTTTATTTATTCTTACTTTTAAATTTATTATGCTTTTAATAGTAATTGCAAGTAAAACTGAATGAAAAAGCATTTACCTTTGGTATTTTTACCAATATGCTAGCGGCTTGTTTGGGTTGTAAAGCCTTAAACTTAAGTTGAGGATATAATTTTATTTTTTAAAGGTTCGCTGCTAAAAGTTACAACCTCATCTAAACGTTCTAGGTATTCTTGGTTGCTAGGCAAAATCTGCGAAATGAGTATTTCTTTATCTTCGTAGATTGGTTTTAGTTTTTTGAAGATAATTAAATTCCCCTCTTTAACAAAAACTCCCTTTTGCCCGTTTATGAAACGAACCGCTGAAACTGGGCAAAGAATACCTCTTATTT
>JBJEZM010000103.1:0-2095 GCA_051887395.1 Oscillospiraceae bacterium
GGTATAGACCACAAAAAGCTGATGAAGAAACTTTTTAAATTAACGCCATTAGAGGATAGTTTTTCATGTAATTTTAACATTTTGGTTGGCACAGAACCTAAAGTATTAGGTGTTCCAGAAATTATTAAATATTGGTTAACATTTAGAAGAAAATGTGTTAAGAGAAGTTTGCAGTTTGATTTAGAAAAAAAGAGCACTAAGCTTAACTTGTTAAATGGACTAGAAAAAATTCTGCTAGATATAGACAAGGCGATTAAAGTTGTTAGAGAAACAGCAAATGATGCGGATGTTGTGCCAAATTTAATGCAGGCCTTTGAGTTAGATAAAGCTCAAGCGGAGTTTGTGGCAGAAATTAAATTGCGTAACTTAAACCGGGAATATATTTTAAAAAAAACACAGGAAATAGATAGTTTAGAAAAGGAAATTAATTGGGCTAAAGAATCGCTTGGCAGTGATGAAGCAATTGGAGAAATTATTATAAAAAAACTGGAAGAAATCGCAAAAAAATATGGTGAAGAACGTCAAACGTCTTTTATCCTATGCGAAGGTTTAGAAGAACAACAGGAGCAAGAGGAAGTGCCCAACTATCCTGTTCATATATTTGTTACTAAGGAAGGATATATAAAGAAAATAACAACGCAATCTCTTAGAATGAGTTCGGAACAAAAACTTAAGCCAGGAGATAAAATATCAACAGATATAAAAACAACTAATAATTCAGAATTACTGATCTTTACCAATTTTGCTCAGGTCTATAAACTAAAATGTAACGATTTAGACGACACAAAAGCTAGTACTTTTGGAGAGTTTTTACCGGCAAAACTTTTAATGGACGAAAACGAACTGCCATTATTTATTGCTGCAACTTTAGATTATTCTGGAGACTTAATTATTGCGTTTAAAAATGGCAAATTTGCACGTGTTACACTTGAATGTTATAAAACTGCAACCAACCGTAAAAAATTGATTAAAGCTTATAATTCAGACTCAACACCTGTATTTATGCTCCAGATCAACGAAGATATAAATCTTGTAGTTACGTCTGCTCAAAAAAGAATTTTGGCATTTAATACATCGCTTTTACATACCAAAGTCACAAAAGATACTCAAGGTGTTTTGGTAATGAAATTAAAAAAGGGAGACAAATTAATTAAGGTAAAAACAGAGGAGCAGGCACGTTTAAAAAATATATATGAATATATAGTTACAAATATTCGACGGGCAGGTATATTAAAAGAAGCTTCGCAGCTTAGCATGAATTTATAACCTTTTAGGAGCAAATTTTATGGAGTTTATATTTGATACACACGCACATTACGATGACCCGGTGTTTGCTGCGGATAGATTGGATTTTTTAAAAGATTTGCAAAGCTGTGGAATTAAAGGTATAGTTAATGTAGGTGTAGATATTAAAACATCGCAGCTTAGCACAGAATATGCAGAACATTTTAAAAATGTTTTTGCTGCGATTGGAGTGCATCCTCAAAACGTAGGAGACTTGCCAGATAACTATTTGGATATTTTAGAGGAGCTAGCACAGAAGCAAAAAGTTGTTGCTTTAGGAGAAATCGGTTTAGATTACCATTATGATACAGTTGAGAAAAAATTGCAACAAAGGTGTTTTGAAGAACAGTTAGAGCTGGCTAAAAACCTTAAACTACCAGTAAGTATCCATTCTAGAGATGCTGCGGAAGATACGCTGGCAATTTTAAAGAACGCAAAGCCACAAAGATTTGTAGTGCATTGTTTTTCTTATTCTTTAGAGGTAGCAAAACAATTGGCGGAATTGAATTGCTATTTTGGTTTTACTGGTGTGGTTACATTTAAGAATGCTAAAAGGTCGATAGAAGTTTTAAAAGAATTATCACTCAATAGAATTTTAGTAGAAACAGACTGCCCATATATGGCGCCAGAGCCAAATAGAGGCAAAAGGTGCGACTCTAGTATGTTAAGATTTACAGTGCAGAAAATAGCACAAATAAAAGAACGACCAAACCTAAAGATGATTGAAGTTTTGAATAGAAATGCAAGTGAGTTTTATAATATAAATATTTAAGTTAAGGAATATATTATTAGGAGTTATTTATGGTGATAA
>JBJEZM010000104.1:0-2079 GCA_051887395.1 Oscillospiraceae bacterium
CAAGTGTGCAAAAAAACTTGCAAAAAATTAAATCTAAGCTTAACTGTGAAGAATTACTAATAAAAAACATATCAAATGATCTTAATGTTTTTACTGCGCAAGAGGTAACGCCACTGTTAAATGGTAATGAGTATACATATAATAAAAATACAGACACTTTAATATGCACGCGAATCCGAGATAGTTTAAATTCAATAGAGAAGACATTGGATGCGTATGCAAGACCAATTTCATTTTTAAGCAGAGATAAAAATAAAATTGAAGGGTATTTAACACTACCAACAGGCAAAGCGCCAGAAAGTTTGCCAACAATAGTTTTGGTGCATGGTGGTCCTTGGGTAAGAGATGAATGGCGCTGTTCAGGTGAGACTCAACCTTGGAGGAACAGAGGGTATGCAGTTTTTCAAATAAATTACCGTGGTTCAACTGACTACGGCAGAAAGTTTTTGAAATTAGGTGATTGCCAATGGGGCAAAAAGATTCAAAATGATATTACAGATGGCACAAAATGGTTGATTTAAAAGGGGTGGCTATGCATTGCTGGGGGCTCTTATGGTGGATTTTCCGCTCTTTGGGGGTTAGCTTTTGAACCAGATTTATATGCATGTGGAGTTAGTTTGTGTGGCTTTTCAGATATACCTTCATTTTTAAATAATATGCCAGATAGTTGGCAAAGTTATTTAAAACAGCTGTATGTGCATATAGGAGATTCGGTTAACGATGGATCAAAATTAAGAGCAGTTTCTCCTGTTAGTAGGTTAGAAGACATAAAAAAACCGTTATTTATTGGTCAGGGTGCAAATGATTCTAGAGTTAAAAGGGCAGAATCTGACCGTGTGGTAAATGCATGAAGAGCAAATGGTCAAACTGTAACATATATAGTCAGAGAGAATGAAGGGCATGGATTCCACAAAAAGCAGAATGTTTTAGATTTTTATAACAGAGTGGATAAATTTTTGAAAAGATATTTAAAGCCAGATAAGATAACAACTACAAAATTTTAATGTAGTGGAATTTTATAAAGAAATATGTTACAATATTTAAGAGAAATGAAAAAACAAGCTTTTAACATATTTTTCAAAATTTAAGTTTAAAGGGTGAGTAAAGATGGCAAATAAAATAGATGAATTTTTAAATATACTAGAAGGTTTACTTTCTAAAGGAGCTAAAGTTCCACTCACAGGTGGCAGAGCGTTAGTTTATGCAGAGGAAGGGCTTGAGGTTATAAATGAATTGCGAGCTTGTTTACCAGATGAATTAAGAAAAGCGGATGATATAATTACGCGCGAAGAATCTATTATAGAAAGCGCAAAAAACAGTGCAGATTTAATAATTCGCAAGGCGGAAGAGAAAGCCTGTTTGGCTTTAAATGAAACAGAGATTACCAAACGAGCTCAAATTAAAGCACAAGATATAATTAGCGAGGCAACAGTTAATGCGCGTGAAGTGAAAAACAGCACATATCAATATTTAAATGATTTATTAAATAAGGCAGAAAAAGGGCTGCAGGGTTGTTTGAACGATATAAAGACTACAAAGGGCGTAATAAATCAAAGTTCGTTAGCGCGGCCAACAGAAAACAAAAGCAAGAATGCAGAAAGAGAGTAAAAGTGAGTTGGTTGTTACTAGTGCTTTGACATTGGCAGCAACCTTTTTATTAGGTCTTATAAAAATTTCTAGCCCATGGGTTTATGGTGGTTCTGTTACACTATTTAGTATGGTGCCAATCATAATAATCAGTTTTAAAATGGGTGCTAAAATAGGATTTATGTTAGGCATTAATTACGGAATTTTAAAGCTGATTTTGGGAACGAGTAACTTTATATTTTTAAATTTTAAAGGGCTTTTATGTTCAATTATTTTAGATTATTTATTGGCATATGGTTTTATTGGTGCAGTATCTTTTTTTAGAGTAAATAATTTAAGAAATAAAAAATGTAGTTTTTATTTTAGTATTATTATAGTATTTTGTTTGCGATATTTATGCCATGTTATATCTGGCATTTTTGTATGGCGTGCTTGGCTTATACAAAAAGTTTCAACAATGAATATTATGCTTTATTCAATTCGTTATAACAT
>JBJEZM010000105.1:0-2069 GCA_051887395.1 Oscillospiraceae bacterium
ATCGTCTTTAACCAAACGCTCATTTAAAAGAACCGCATCTTCATAGTTATAGCCTTCCCATGTCATAAATGCCACAAGCACATTACGACCCAAACTGATTTCCCCATTTTTTGTTGAAGGCCCATCTGCAATAACTTGGCCTTTTTTTACCGCTTCGCCTACACTTACAATTGGGTGATGGTTTATGCATGTGTCTTGATTAGAACGCACAAATTTAAGTAATTTATAAGTATCTAACTTGTTTTGGTCGTTTAAAACTTTAATTACATCTGCAGACACTTCTTTTACAATTCCAGCTTCTTTTGCCACAACCACAGCCCCAGAATCAACCGCTGCTTTATACTCTATCCCTGTTGCAACCAATGGTGCTTCTGGAACAAGTAACGGGACTGCTTGTTTTTGCATGTTAGAACCCATTAAAGCTCTACTAGAATCATCGTTTTCCAAAAATGGTATCATTGCCGTGCCAACCGAAACCATCATTTTTGGTGAAACATCCATATAGTCCACTGCCTCACGCTCAATTTCAAGAATCTTATCTCTAAATCTAGCATTAACTCTTGGTCGAACGAATACATTATTGTCATCCAATGCTTCGTTTGCCTGTGCAACAACGTAGTTGTCTTCTACATCCGCCGTCATATACTCAACTTTATCTAACACCCGACCGGTACCTTTTTCTACTTTACGATAAGGAGCTTCTATAAACCCATATTTGTTTATTTTGGCAAACGTTGCAAGGTAAGAAATTAAGCCAATATTCGGACCTTCTGGTGTTTCTATTGGGCACATTCTGCCATAATGTGTGTAATGCACATCACGCACTTCAAATCCTGCCCTCTCTCGTGAAAGCCCACCTGGACCTAAAGCAGAAAGACGTCTTTTATGTGTAAGTTCAGCCAGCGGGTTAATCTGATCCATAAACTGTGAAAGCGGTGAAGATCCAAAAAATTCTTTAATTGCTGCTACCACCGGCCTTATGTTAATTAAAGCTTGCGGGGTTAACACATCTATATCTTGCATTTGAACCAACATTCGCTCTCTTGTAACCCGCTCAAGGCGTGAAATCCCAATTTTAAATTGGTTTTGCAAAAGTTCTCCCACCGATCTTATACGCCGATTTCCTAAATGGTCAATATCGTCTACTAAACCTACACCATCATATAAATTAAAAATATAATTAATCGATGCTAAAATATCATCCACTGTCATATGTTTGGGAATAAGCTCATCTTTGCGCTTTTTTAATTCCTTTTCGAGGTTCTCGGGTTCTGTGCTATGTAATATTTCATCTAATACTTTAAAAGATACTTTTTCATTAATTCCCAACTCTTCTAACTTTTCTAAGGGTATATCTACAAATTTTGAAATATCGACCATTCCATTAGAAATAACAACAACATGTTTGCCATCTACATCTAGCATTACACGGTTTACTCCCTCATCTTCAATCTGCTTGGCTTGTTCTTTATTTAAAATCGAACCTGCTCCTGCAAGCAGCTCTCCAGTTTGAGGATCAACTATATTTTCTAATACTTTCTGGCCAACAATGCGTTCAGATATTCCCAATTTTTTATTATATTTGTAGCGCCCTACTTTTGCAACATCATAACGTCTGGCATCAAAAAATAAATTTTCAAAATGAGATATCGCTCCATCTAGCGATGGTGGCTCTCCCGGTCTCAATTTTTTGTAAATTGCAATCAAAGCTTCTTCTCGTGTTCTAATTGTATCTTTTTCTAAAGCTATTTGTAGAAGATCGTTATCGCCAAAATACTCCAAAATTTCTCTGTGCTCCACTAACCCCAACGCTTTAATCAACGCTACTATAGATAATTTCCTATTTTTATCTATTCTCACAAAAACATTGTCGCTCGAGTCTGTTTCGTATTCTAACCATGCACCTCTGTTTGGTATTACCGTGCACGTGAACAGTTTTTTACCAGTTTTATCATGTGTAAATGCATAATAAATACCAGACGACCTTACTAACTGAGAAACAATAACACGTTCTGCTCCATTAATAACAAAAGTGCCGCTGTCTGTCATCAATGGCATATCACATATAA
>JBJEZM010000106.1:0-2048 GCA_051887395.1 Oscillospiraceae bacterium
AATCTTTCCTTAAAGATAAGAAGCGGAGAGATTTTAGGAATTGCCGGAGTTGACGATAATGGCCAGCGTGAACTTGTAGAGGCAATTACCTCTTTAAAAAAGGTAAGCTCAGGCACAATTAAAATAAACGGGCAAGAAATTCAAAACACAACGCCACAAAATGTAATAGCCTCTGGCATATCCACAATCCTAGAGGATAGGCACAAAGAAGGCCTGGTTATGAATTTTTCGGTAATGGAAAATTTATTACTTAAAAAATATAAAAAAAGGCCACTTTCTAAATATGGTAAACTTAATAAACAAGAAATAAATAATTTTGCAAATAGCTTAATTGAGAAATTTGATATTAGGCCGCCAGAATGCAAAAAAAGATTAGTAAGAAAGCTTTCGGGTGGGAACCAACAAAAGCTAGTTATTGCCAGGGAAGTGAGCGAAGACCCAGACCTTTTGGTAGCGGTGCAGCCCACACGTGGTTTAGATGTAGGTGCAATGGAATATGTGCATAAAGAGCTTTTAAAACAGCGTGATCTTGGTAAGGCGATCCTTTTAATTTCGCTAGATTTAAGTGAAATTATTGACGTAGCAGATAAAATTGCAGTAATTTATAATGGGAATATTATAAAAACACTCGAATCAGCAGAAACGAACGAAAATGAAATTGGGATTTTAATGGCTGGCGGAGGTAAGTGATGAGTAAAAGATATAAAAATTTTTTTTCTAAACCTTATTTTTCTATCTTGTTTGCAATAATTTTAGGCTTTTTTGTGGGCGGGATATTTTTATATTTTTGTAATTATAATCCAATTGCTTCTTATGGAGCGCTTTTTAGAGGTGCGTTTTCTAAACCTAAATATATTTTAGATGTGTTTGTTCAAAGTACACCTATAATTTTAACTGGGCTTTCGGTTGCATTTGCTTTTAAAAGTGGTTTGTTTAATATTGGTGCAGAAGGACAATATATTATGGGTGTTGTGGTAGCTACTATTTTGGGTACGCAGATTAAATTGCCGCCGGTTGTTCACTTTTTGTTTATTTTGCTTATGGCAATGTTAGTTTCTGGTCTTTGGGGAGCAATAGCCGGCTTTTTTAAGGCCAAGTTTGGAATTAATGAAGTAGTTACCTCTATTATGCTTAACTGGATTGCATTTTATTTTTATAGATATATTCTTTTTAAACCGTGGATGCACGAAAGAAAATTAGATGCTTCTAAAGCAATTTGTGAATCGGCACGCGGCATCTTGTTTAACACAGAACTTAATATTGGCTTTTTTGTTGCAGCGATTGCGGTTTTAGTAGTTCATTATCTACTTTATAAAACAACAAAAGGCTTTGAATTTAGAACTGTGGGGCAAAATCCAGAAACCGCGCGTTTTGTGGGCATTAACGTTAAAAGCAGCACAATAATTTCTATGTTCATTGCAGGAGCAATTGCAGGGCTTTCTGGTGCATTACGGCTAGCTTGTGTAGGCTTTAGAATGGCCAATTTGGCAGAATTTGAAGGTTATGGTCTAGAGGGGATATATGTAGCATTAGTGGCAGATTGCTCGCCAATAGGGTGCATTTTTTCTGGTTTATTTTTTAGCGCAATAAGATGTGGCAGTATTTTAATGCAAGTGGATGCAAAAACACCGTGCGAGATTATTAATATTATTACAGGGCTTATTGTATTTTTCATCTCAATTTCAATAGTTTACCGTAGGCTGATTGCTAAAATTAGTAGGGTAAGGCAGGAGAAGAATCATGAATAATGTTATTTTAATTTTAACTGGCACTTTAATGCATGCAACACCATTACTGTTTGCGGCTTTGGGTGGGGTTATTTCCGAAAGTTCTGGAGTTATGAATATTGCACTAGAAGGTGTTATGACCTTTGGGGCTTTTACTGGAGCAGCAGTTGCTTATGCTACTAATAGTTCGTGGTTAGGTTTTTTTATGGCAGGGCTCGCAGGAGCGCTTTTAATTTCTTTGCATGCTATTGCTAGTATTACTTTTAGAGCAGATCAAACAATTTCGGGCACAGCAATAAATTTTTTGGGGCCAGGGCTTAG
>JBJEZM010000107.1:0-2045 GCA_051887395.1 Oscillospiraceae bacterium
TTTTTTGCTTGCTTTTGCTAGAATGATAGGCTTTCTATTTTCCAATTCTATTTTTGGCAAAAAAAATGTGCCATCGGTTATAAAAGTTGGGCTTGCCGGAGCGTTTGCACTTTCATCAACACTTAGTGTAAAGCAACCAGGAACAGAATTAAACGGAAACATTTTAACGTTTGGTTTAACTTTTTCTGTTGAATTCTTTTTGGGGTTTGCAATTTCTTTTATTATAGGGATGCTGCTTTCGGCTATAATCTTTGGTGGAGAGCTGCTAGATATGCAGATGGGAATTTCCATGAATAAATTTTACGATGCAACATCTGGTACAGATGTGCCAACAATAGGGTTACTGCTAAGAGTATTGTTTATGCTAGAGTTCTTTTTAACAAATTCCCATTATAACCTAGTAAAAATAGTTAATCATTTTTTTTCTATATTGCCAGTTGGCCAGAGTAAAATTAATATTAATGCTTTATTTTTTGTCACCAATTTAATGAAAGAGATTTTTGAAATCGGTTTAAAACTTGCCATGCCAATGATTGCGGCAATTTTAGTAGTAGATATAGGAATAGGAATTTTAATGCGAGCAATTCCCCAGCTAAATGTTTTTGTGTTAAATATATATGTTAAGTTTATAATAGGTTTTTTATTATTATTAAAAATAAGCCCAGATTTAGTTGAATTTTCGCAAACTTTAACAGAAAAAATGTTTTTTAATATAGAAAAATTCTTAAGAATTGCGGTTATGAAACAATAATGTGCTGGCATAGGAGTTGATGAGCCTTGGCAGAAGAGAATAAAACAGAGAAAGCCACCCCTAAACGGCGCAAAGAGCAAAGAAAAGAAGGCCGTGTTGCACAAAGCACAGATGTTGTTATGGTGGGTTCACTGTTCATTGTTTTTTGGGGCTTAAGAGTTTGGGGACATTATGGTTTTAATATTTTAAAAAGATATTATGTAAAAATCATGGAAGCTCTTAATTTACTAGGCACAACAGGTATTGCCAATAAACACGAATTAACTATAGATGCTTTGAGTGTGTTTGCTATTGTTGTGCTACCAATTTCATTACTAGCAGCGGCAAGCGCAATTCTTTTAACAGGAGTTCAAACAAAGTTTTTATTTTCCAAAAAAGCGTTTGCATTTAAATTATTTAATATAAATATATTAAATGGTATAAAGAATTTGTTTTCTTTAAAAAGTGTTGTAAAGCTATTGGTTACAATATTAAAACTCTTAATTGTGGGCACATTGCTATATAAAAACTATATAAACACAGCAGAAAACTTTGCAAGATTAATGCACACAGAGCTTTATAAAAGCGTGGTTTTCATAGCCAAAGAAATAATAAGAGTGGCATTTAATTTATGCTTAGCCCTCATAGGTATGGCAGCGGTAGATTACTTCTATAACTGGTGGTCATTTGAAAAAAGTATAAAAATGACAAAACAAGAGGTTAAAGAAGAATACAAACAGCTGGAAGGCGATCCGCAGATTAGAAGCCAAATTAGAAGAAAACAGCGCCAAATAGCTCAAAGCAGAATGATGCAAATGGTGCCCAAGGCGGATGTAGTTATTCGTAACCCAACTCACGTGGCGGTAGCATTAAAATACACTGCGGGTAAAGATACCGCACCTAAAGTAATAGCCAAAGGGCTAGATAACATCGCTTTAAAAATAGTGAATATAGCAGAACAAAATAACGTACCAGTGCTAGAAGACCGTGCTCTTGCACGTGAATTATATTCCAAAGTCAAACTTGGCCGTATGATTCCTTCAAGCACTTTTAGAGCGGTTGCAGAAGTTTTAGTATGGGTATACAAATTGCAGAAAGATAAAAAGGAAAGAAATTAATGAAGAAATTAACGGGGTTTATTCCAATATTTATTGTGTTAATAGTACTATTAATTGTAATACCTCTGCCAGTTGCATTGTTAGATACAATGTTCGTGCTAAACATTGCCATTTCTATAACAATATTCTTAACAACAATGTATATAAAAGAGGCATTGCAATTTTCAATTTTACCAACACTGCTGTTAATTACAACC
>JBJEZM010000108.1:0-2037 GCA_051887395.1 Oscillospiraceae bacterium
ACCGAAAGTCCAATCAAACCAATTTATTCCGTGCCAAACACACATAGACCGAATAAGGTCTTGGATTATGTTGGTATCAAAAATATTATCCAACTCCCCTAAAACTAAAAAAGGTGTTAGAAACATGAAAAACAAGCATAATAATATTTTCTGCAGCTTTTGGCGCGGTGATAACTTAAAAAAGTCTAAATTCCCCATAAGATTTTCTTCCCCTTTGCTCTAAAATAAATTCTGCATGTTTTGCGCACAACTATGATAAATATGGCTCTGGGTTGACTCGCTTGCCGTTTTCTCTGACCTCAAAATGCAGGTGCGGCCCTGTTACATAGCCTGTGGCACCCACTTCACCTATTTTTTGCCCTTTTACCACCATCTGGTCTTGATCTACGTCAATTGAACTAAGGTGACCATAAAGCGTAATTATTCCGCCACCATGGTCTATCATAATATATTTGCCGTAGCTACCATAGCTTTTGCTGTTTGTGTAATTAACATAAACCACTTTGCCAGAGTTTGCTGCTATAACATTTTTGCCATAAATTCCACTGCCTGCAATATCTATTCCGCCATGGTAATCGGTGAAGCCATTGCCCCAATCGCGGTAGCCAAACGGTGAATAGATATCGTAATAACCTGGCACTGGCCAAGCAAGTTGACCACCAACATATTTATCGCTCATGGATTTGAGCTGCGACAAGATTCTGCTGATCTCCCTTTGATATTTCTCTTCTTGTTTCATATATTCTTTATAGTTTGCACGCAGTCGTTCCTCCAGCAGTTTTAAACTATAAACCTGATTAGAAGATACATTATACTCCACATCTAACTGTTTCTTTTTTTCTGCAATAGTTGCTTTTGTGCTCGCTAATTCTGCAATGTTTACCTCTAGTTTTTCTTTCTCTTCCGCTAATTTCTTCTCTTCTTTTTTTAGTCTCTCTACAATCTCGCGGTCTTTACTTATGATTCTTTTTTGAAACTCTTCGTTTGTTAAAACATCAAAAAAGTCATCGACTCCAAACAACAGGCCTAAGTTCGCGGTATCTTGATATCCGCCGTTAATATAGTTGCTTTTAAAGCGGTTTGAAAGGAATTTATACTCACTTTGCACATGTTCTTGAATCTCTTTAAGTTCGGCCTCTTTTTTGCCAATTTCCTTCTCTAGCAGTTTTTGCTTCCGCTCTAGCAAGCTGATCTGTTCCACAAGGCTATCTATTTGTGTTGCAATTGCTTGTTGTTTTTTTTCTGCATATTCTCTTTTTGTTTTTTGAGCGTTTAAATCTTTTTGTGTTGCTTTTGATTTTTTTTCTAACTCATTGTATTTTTTCTGCAGCTCATCTATTTTTTCTTGCGCTTTTATTTTAAACTTTTCGCTTTCATCTACTTCTTCTACTTCTACGTCCTCTACCCTTGCTTTTTTATTTTCTTCTTGCTCTAAAAAATCAGAGTCGTCATCAAAGTCTTCATCTTCAGCGTATTCATCATCGTCGTTATAATCAAACTCGTAATCGTCTTCGTCGTATTCCGCTTTTACCGCAAATCCACCCTGAGCCAAACAGCTTGCAAAACACAATGTTAACGCTAAAAATAATGCACTACTTTTTTTAAACATACTTTATCTCCTACACCTTTAAATACTTACGGACAAAAAACACACTGCCAAACATACCTACTAAGCATCCTACTCCTAAAAAACCACCAAACAAATAGCCGCTTAGTTCTGAAAAAGGTGCAATGTTTTCTCTTATTATTGGTGCTACGTTTATCTTAAAGTTATCTAATATATCGAACATATACAAGTAGCCATAATAAAGTATTCCGTATGAAAACAGTGCGGCAACAATACCTATAACTATACCCTCTATTATAAACGGGAATCTTATAAATGCATTGCTTGCCCCCACAAATTTCATAATGTTAATCTCTCTACGTCTTTCATAAATTGTAATCTTGATTGTGGTTGCAATAATAAATATAGAAACTACTAGTAAGATCCCAACTATAATAAAGCCTGCGTAGGTTATTGTGTTTTTTAGTGTG
>JBJEZM010000109.1:0-7798 GCA_051887395.1 Oscillospiraceae bacterium
TTGTGCTTTAAGAGCAGGTAAAATTTTGGGGCTTGCCAACAAAGAATCTTTAGTTGTAGCAGGTAGCTTGGTAACAAAAACAGCTAAAGAATTTGGAGGCAAGATTCTGCCAATAGACAGTGAACATTGTGCAATTTTGCAAGCGCTAAGATCGGGCGAGCATAGTGAAATAAAGAGATTAGTTTTAACAGCATCTAGTGGGCCATTTTTTGGCATGAACAGAGAGCAGTTGGAAAGTGTTACAATTAAAGACGCGCTTAACCACCCTAATTGGCATATGGGCAAAAAGATTACAATAGATTCGGCGACTTTGCTTAACAAGGGTTTTGAAATAATAGAGGCTAAATGGTTATTTTCAGTTCCAATAGAAAAAATCAAAGTGGTAGTACATCCTCAAAGTGTAGTACACTCTTTAGTTGAATTTAAAGATAATAATATGATTGCGCAGTTGAGTGTGCCGGATATGAGGGGTGTATTGGGTTATGTTATGGCTGGGCAAGCACGCAAAGAAGCTGTGATACAAGAGTTAAGCCTTATAAATTCATCGCCGCTTGAATTTTTTGATGTGGATTCAGAAACATTTAAAGGGATAGAGTTAGTTAAATTTGCCAATTTGCGCGGAGAGCTTTATTTAAGTGTATGCAATGGAGCTAGCGAAGAATTAGTGAAATTATTTTTAAATGGGAAAATGAAGTTTACAGATATAGATGAAATTTTATTAGAGTGTTTGAATGCTGTTAATCTTGAAAAAGAAGAAGTTACAGAAGATAATGTATTTGGGGCAGACAGGATTGGTAGAGATTTTATTAAAAAAAAGATGGCGCTTTAATTATGAATTTTTTAAATAAAATTATAAATGCATTTTTTCCACTAAGATGTTTGCTGTGCAAACGGATAATTAAATGCGATGATATCTTTTGTAATTACTGCTCTGCAAAAGTGAAACAGCTTGAAAATAAAGGGCAGAT
The DNA here is from genome assembly GCA_051887395.1 of Oscillospiraceae bacterium. Taxonomy (GTDB): domain Bacteria; phylum Bacillota; class Clostridia; order Oscillospirales; family Ruminococcaceae; genus RGIG1955. The sequence goes on from JBJEZM010000109.1 coordinate 969, forward strand.
TAATTTTAAATATGGCAAACAGTATTTTGATAAATGTGTAGCAGCTTTTTATTATAGAAAACCGATGTCTGATATAGTGTGTAATTTTAAATTTAAAAGGAACTGGAATAAAGCGAGAGCATTGGCGAAGATATTTGAAAAGATTATAACTTTCAATTATGAAGAATATGCAATGGATATTATAACATTTGTACCGGAGTTGGATAAAAATAAAAAACATGTATTATTGCTGGCCCGTGAAGCAGCAAGGCAGTTAAATAAAAAGTATAAGCCGCCATTAAAAAAGATATGCAACAATAAAACACAACATAACTTAAGCAGGCAGGAATGTTTGAATAATACTAAAGGTGTTTATATGTCAAAAGAAAATATTGATGTACATGGCAAAAATATAATTTTAATAGATGATATTGTAACAACTGGTTCAACATTGAATGAATGTGCGAGAATTTTAAAATTTGCAGAAGCCAATGAAGTGCTTTGTGCTGCAATTTGTGCAACTAGAATAGATTAGAATTTGAAGTGGAGGTAGGGTAGCTATGTTTTCAAAAAAAATAGTAAAAGTTGGAAATGTGGAGATAGGCGGCAAAAACAAAATTTTAGTTCAATCTATGCTGAACAAACCAAGTGAAGATATAGCTGCAAATGTGGCGCAGGCTAAAGAATTAGAAGAAATTGGATGCGAAATTATCAGGCTTAGTGTACCAAACAATGAAAGCGTAAAGACGGTTTTTGCATTAAAACAAGCATTAAAAATTCCAGTTGTTGCTGATATACACTTTGATTATCGTATGGCTATAGAAAGTATATATGCCGGAGCAGATAAAATTAGAATTAATCCGGGAAATATTGAAGATAAAAGTCAGTTAAAGCAGATTGTTAATTTATGCATAGAAAAAAGCATTCCAATTAGGGTGGGTTTAAATTCTGGAAGTATACCCAAACACATTTTGGCTAAAAAAGGAGCAACTGCTGAGGCTTTGGTAGACGCAACGTTAGAATGCATATTAACTTTAAATTTTTTTAATTTTAATAACATAGTGGTATCTTTAAAATCTTCGAGTGTTTTACAGACTATAGAAGCTTACACGAGCATAAGTTTAAAAACAGATTACCCTCTACATTTAGGAGTTACAGAAGCTGGAACGCCTGAGGCAGGGATAGTTAAATCTTCAATAGGAATTGGGCATTTGCTTCTTGGTGAGATTGGTGATACAATTAGAGTAGCGCTAACAGGCGATCCGATAGAAGAAGTTAAGGCAGGCATTAATATTTTAAAAGCATTAAATTTAAAAAATGGATTAGATATAATTTCTTGCCCAACTTGTGGACGTACAAAGACTAATTTGATTGAGATTGCAAATCAAATTAAAGATAAATTAATGAAAACAAGTGTAAAAGATAAAAATATTAAAATTGCTGTGATGGGCTGTGCAGTGAACGGCCCGGGAGAGGCACGCAATGCAGATTTTGGGATAGCTTGCGGTAAACATGAAGGGCTAATTTTTAAACGTGGTAAAATTATAAAAAAAGTACCAGAAGAGAAATTGGTTATGGAGCTGGTTAATATTGTTTTACAAGAAATGCAATAGGAGGCAGTTTTAATATGCCCCGAGATAACACTAGAGTAGCTGCAGTGATAGCAGAATTTAATCCATTTCATAATGGCCATCAATATTTATTAAATCAAATAAGAGATGAAGGTTTTGAATTTATAATTGCGATAATGAGTGGCAATTTTGTACAGCGTGGAGAACCTGCAATTGTTAATAAATTTGTAAGAGCAAAGACCGCACTTTCTGCTGGTTTTGATATGGTTTTGGAGTTGCCAACAGTTTATTCTCTGGCAAGTGCAAATGTTTTTGCATCAGCAGCTATTTATATTTTAAATAGCACAAACATTGTTGATTGTATATTTTTTGGTAGTGAATCGGGTGATTTATCTTATTTAGAGTATCTGAAAAACATAACAGAAACCTTGGATTTTAAAAATAAACTGAACTTAGAATTGAAAAAAGGTGTTTCTTATCCAAAAGCAGTAGAATGTTCTATCTTGAATATAGATCTGGCACAAAACATCAGCCTTTTAGATTCACCTAATGATATTTTAGCGCTAGAATATATTAGAGCACTGTCTAGGCTAAATAGTAAAATAAAACCGTGGGCATTAAAAAGAATAGGTATGGGGCACAATGTTTTAAGTTTTACTAGTAATATAGCATCTGGGAGCTTTTTAAGGAGTCAATTGAAAGTGGACATAAATAATGTAATGCCATTTGTTCCGCAGAATGTGTTTGAAATTGTAAAAGAGGCTAATTTTAAAGGAATGATGCCAGCTGATGTACACTTAGGTGAACGTGCAATATTTGCTAAGTTAAGAAGTTTAACGCAGGAACAATTAAAGATAATAGCGGGGATAAACGAAGGTTTAGAAAATAGACTGACGCAAAAATTAAAAATAGCTACTGATTTTGAAGATCTGCTCTTGGCAGTGAAATGTAAACGCTATACTAGATCTAGAATTTTGAGGATAATATTAAGTGCCTTTTTAGATATAAAAGCAAAAGAACAATTGAAAATGCCGGAATATATCAGAGTTTTAGGGGTGCAGCATACTAAAGAAGTTTTAATTAATCTACTTTATAAAAACAGTAAATTGCCGATTGTTTTTAATGCAAATAAAGTTAATAATTTAAATTTATCAGTTCAAAATGCTCTACTACACGAAGCAGGAAATACAGACGCTTATTCTTTGTTTTTGCCACAGCTAGGTAAAAGTGGAGCAGAATATACTTATAAATTTATCAATGTTTAAGAGAGTTGATACTGCTAATGGATAATAGTTTGGGTTTATACATTCACATACCATTTTGTACAAGTAAATGTTATTATTGTAATTTTTACTCTATAATGCCAAATGGCAGAATTATTGCAGATTATATTAAAGCCATATGTACGGAAATTGCTTTTTATAGGGGTATTGATAAAACAATTGATACTATATATTTTGGTGGTGGGACACCTAATATTTTAAACTTTAAAGATTTTGCCCGCATTTTAGAAACAATAAGAAAAGTTTTTAAAGTATCTTCGCAAGCAGAGATAACAATAGAAATGAATCCGAATTTAGTTACTAACGAAAATATGCAAGATTTTTGTTTTTTAGGAATAAACAGAGCTTCGCTTGGCGTGCAATCTTTTAAAGATGGAGATTTAGCTTTCCTTAGAAGAGAGCATAATGTTAATGAGGCAAAAGAGGCTATAAAAAGAATAAAAACAGTTTGCAAAAACATATCAATTGACTTTATTATTGGGCTTCCTGGGCAAATTGCAGAACAATATGAAGAAGCAGCAATTTTAGCACAAAATTATGGTGTTAAGCATGTATCTGGGTATTTGTTAAAAGTAGAAAATGGCACAAAATTTTATAACAAGCAAACACTTGTTAAGCTACCTAACGATGAAGAAACGGCTAATTTATATGAGCATTTTGTAGATAAAATGAATAAATATGGTTATAATCAATATGAAATTTCTAACTTTGCAAAAACGTCATATGAATCAGTTCATAATTTAAAATATTGGGAATGTAGAGAATACATTGGCATAGGTCCATCAGCTCATTCGTATTTTAAAGGCACAAGATACTATGTTTCTAATGACATATATAGATACTTAAAAAATATGCAACAAGCGAATCAAAGATTAAAATTTAAAAAAGGTGCATTGCCACCACATTTACAAACAAGGGAGAAAACATTTTCTATTTTTAATGATTCGCAAATTTATTATACGGAACCTTGCGATTTGTTTTCTGAACGTGTTATGTTGGGGATGCGGCTTAGTAAAGGGGTTTGGCTAAAAGAACTGCGGGAAATAGATGAAAACAAATATGGGAAATTTATGGAAAGATTGCAATCTAACAAAGAATTAGATAAATTTTTGATTAAAAATAACGATCGGGTGGCTCTTTCAACCAAAGGGATGCTAATTAGCAACTATATAATTGCAACTCTGTTATATTAATATAAGTGAGGTGATTTTATGAAAGCAGCAGGGGTATCTGTTTTAAAGATAATAGAGAAAATTGGGTTGAACATTATTGATAAATCAATTAATATAAATAATAAATTGGTGAAAAGCAAAAATGTAAATACAGCAGGGTTATGTTTGGCTGGATTTTTGGAAGACTTTGAACCAGAAAGTATTTATGTTTTGGGCCCCAAAGAAATAAACTATTTAAAGCGTATGAATATTGATGTAAGAATAAAAATGTTGGATCGATTTTTTAGCTTAAAACCAGCTATGATTGTTATAACTGATAAAGAAAATAAAATTCCGGAAATTGAAATTGTTGCAAAAAAGAATTTTATATGTTGTACTCAAACACAGGAGCAAATGGCAGTTGTAATGCTTAAAATAATGAAATTTTTAAATGCAGAATTAGCACAATCTGTATCTTTGCATGGAGAATTATTAGTTATTTATGGTGAAGGGGTATTAATTACGGGGCCTAGCAAAATCGGCAAAAGTGAAACAGCTGTGGAGCTAATTAATAGAGGGCACCATTTGGTGGCTGATGATGTGATTGAAGTAAAAAAAGTATCTGACCAAAAATTAGTTGGTGCAGCGCCGGAAAGTATAAAAAACTTTATTGAACTGCGCGGAGTGGGTATTATTGATGCGGAAAAAATGTTTGGAATGGATGCAGTAAAGATTTCATCTCAGATTGATTTTGCAATAGAGTTGATAGATTATGGGAGTCAAGATTTTTATTCTACAAACTTTTCTAACAAGGAAAATATAGAAATTTTGGGGATAAAAATACCACTCACGAGGATACCAGTGAAAATAGGTCGTAATATTGCAACATTGGTAGAGGTGGCAACAATGGCAGAAAAGCAAAAAAAATCTGGTTACGATGCCACAAAAACGTTGCTTAAAAATATTAAAAAATATTGGAGATAACACATGGTTGATGGACAAGAAAAAAAATTGTTAGAATTTGCAGAAAGTTTAAATATAGTTGTTTTTAAGAATGAATCTATGGCGAAGCATACAACTTTTAAAATAGGAGGTTTTGCTGATTTTTTTATAACGGTGGATACAGAAGGAAAGTTAGCAGGGTTAATTAAATTTTTATATAAAAATGTTATAGATTACCGCATAATAGGTAACGGGTCTAATTTATTGGTTACAGATGAAAATATACATAAAGTTATTATACAAACAACTGCTAACAAAGATAAAATAAAACTAATTGATGATACAAATATATATGCTTTTGCAGGTGTTTTTTTACCGCAATTGTGTGATTTTGCTTTAGAAAATGCTTTAACTGGATTAGAGTTTGCTTATGGAATTCCGGCAAAACTTGGTGGAGCAATATATATGAATGCGGCCGCCTATGGTAGTGATATGGCCATGGTATTAAAAGAAATTTATTGTATTGATGAAACGGGAAATAAACAAAAAATCTCAGCAAACGATGCTCAGTTTGGCTATAAAAACAGTGTTTTTATGCATAAAAAATATACGATTACGGGTGCTCTGTTAGAGTTGCAAAATGGGAAGAAAGAACAGATTGCAGAAAATATGCAAGAATTATTAGTAAAAAGGCGCAATAGTCAACCATTAGAATTACCGAATGCGGGTAGTATTTTTAGACGGTCCCAAGGCTATTTTGCAGGACGATTAGTTGAAGAATGCGGATTAAAAGGTAGGCGTGTGGGACAAGCTATGGTTAGTGAAAAACATGCAGGTTTTATTGTTAACTTAGGTGGAGCTAAATGTTCAGAGGTGTTTGGATTGATAAAGATAATACAAAATGAAGTATGGCGCCAAAAAGGAGTAACACTAGAAACAGAAGTGGAATATCTTTGCTAGATTTAAGAATTAATATTTGCAATTAGTGACTTGACATGATATTTTAAGAATGATAAAATGAAAGGTATAAATTTAAGAAATAATTGAAGGTATATAATATGAATGGAGAATATAGCATTTTAACAATTGATTCGGCTCTTTGCAAAGAAAATATTGATGTAGCATTGTAGAGAGCCGGATGTTTAGCTACATCGTGCAATTTTAGTTTAACCAGTCTGATAGTTTTAGATATCTCTTAGGTTAAGCTGTGCTTTTGCGCGATGTTATTTTTTAAAAATATATTTAGGCCATAACTTTGCTAAAAAAGTTATGGCTCATTATTTTGCAGATGGCCAACAGTTTTAGCTCTCTGCTTATTTTTTTAGGAGTGATTGTATTGTGGGGTTATTAAAATTAACACATGTTTCATACTCATTTGGAGAGAAAATACTTTATAAAGATGCTGAATTTGAGTTGTTCAAAGGTGAGCATATGGGGATTATTGGCAAAATGGCACTGGCAAGACTACGCTTATTAATATGATAATCGGCGATGTTGTACCAGATTCGGGCGAAATTGCTTGCAAAAGAATATTAATTTAGGATATTTAGATCAATATATAAACGTTGAAGGGAACTTGGGCATATTTGACTATTCAAAAGAAGAAAATTACAACAATTCTGAGCTGATGGAAAAGGCGTCAGATTATCAGTCGTTGTTGATAAATTGCGAATTTTATGAGATTGAGAGCAATATCTTAAAAGTAGCAGATGGTCTGGGAGTTACTGCATTAGGAATGGAAACAAAAATGGGTGAATTAAGTGGAGGGCAAAAAGCAAAAGTAATTCTTAGCAAACTGTTGCTGGGCAATTATGATCTGCTTTTGTTAGATGAACCTACAAACTTTTTAGATAAACAACATGTAGAATGGTTGTCTGAATATCTAAAATCCTTTAAAGGAGCTT
>JBJEZM010000110.1:0-2020 GCA_051887395.1 Oscillospiraceae bacterium
TACGCTGGCAACCCCAAGAACGTTGCTATGGCTCGAGAAAGCGAGAGCGTATTCAAAAAGTTATAAAAATCAAAAAGATAAAAAACAGTTTATGAGTATTTGTTTCATATTAGAGCAAATACTCATAATTTATTTAAACAAACACAAATTTTGCTTGACGGTATAAGAATCTGGTGATATATTAAAGATATAAAAGTTAAATGTTTTGGCAAATTAGTTACGGAGGTAAAGAAAAATGGAATATAATTTTAAAGAGATTGAAAAAAAATGGCAAGATTTTTGGTATACTTCTAATTTATTTGCCGCACAGAATAATACCGAGCGGCCTAAATATTACCCTTTGGTAGAGTTCCCATACCCTTCTGGTGCGGGTTTGCATGTAGGTCACCCCAGGTCGTATGTCGCATTAGATATTGTAGCACGCAAACGAAGAATGCAGGGCTTTAATGTGCTTTACTGCATGGGCTGGGACGCATTTGGTCTGCCAACTGAAAACTATGCCATCAAAAATAAAATACACCCCAAACTGGTCAATAAACATAATGTGGCACATTTTAAAGAGCAAATCAAAAGCTTGGGGCTTTCATTCGATTGGAGCCGCGAGATAGATACCACAGACGAAAACTATTACCGCTTTACACAATGGATCTTTTTACAACTGTTTAAACATGGTCTTGCCTATAAAGGGGAGACTACAGTCAACTGGTGCACAAATTGTAAGGTAGTGCTGGCAAACGAAGAGGTAGTTAACGGCTGCTGCGAACGTTGTTCTGGTCCGGTTGTCAAAAAGAGTAAAAGCCAATGGATGTTAAGAATCACTAAATATGCCCAAAGATTGTTAGATGATTTAGAGCTAGTCGATTACCCGCAAAAGGTAAAGCTGTCACAGATTAATTGGATTGGGCGTTCCGAAGGTGCAGAGATTAAATTTAAAACCACAATAGGCGACGAACTAGAGGTATACACCACAAGACCAGAAACAATCTTTGGTGCAACCTATATGGTTATCGCACCGGAACATAAACTAATACAAAAATGGCTGCCACATTGCAAAAATTCAGAACAGGTAAAAGAATATATTAAGGAATCAGCAAAAAAATCAGATCTAGAACGAACAGACCTGGTTAAAGAAAAAACGGGAGTAAAACTCGAAGGAATACTGGGCACCAATCCGGCAACTAATCAAGAAATTCCAATTTTCATCGCGGACTATGTGCTAGTTTCATATGGCACCGGAGTAATCATGGCGGTTCCGGCTCACGATGAACGCGACCGGGAATTTGCTAAAAAATATCATCTGCCAATCACCCTTGTAATTTCAGGCGGCCAAATTAACCAAGAACCATACACATCAACAAATTCAGGCCAGCTCATCAATTCCGGCTTTTTAAATGGCAAGAGTGTTGCAGAAGCTAAAGAGGCAATAATCAATTGGCTAAAAAAGAAAGGCATTGGCAATAAAAAAGTCAATTTCAAGTTAAGAGACTGGGTTTTTTCACGCCAAAGATATTGGGGCGAACCAATCCCAATAATACACTGTAAAGATTGTGGCTGCGTACCTTTAAACGAGAAAGACCTGCCGCTAAAACTACCAGAGATAGAATTGTATGAACAAACCGATACAGGAGAATCGCCACTTTCTAAAATAGAGGAATGGGTAAACTGTAAATGTCCAAAATGCGGTAAATCTGCACAAAGGGAAACGGACACAATGCCACAGTGGGCCGGTTCTTCGTGGTACTTTTTGCGTTATTGCGATCCGCATAACCAAAACGAACTCGCATCAAAAGAAATGCTAAAATATTGGCTACCGGTCGATTGGTATAACGGCGGAATGGAACATACAACATTGCACCTGCTTTATTCCAGATTTTGGCATAAATTTTTGTACGATATTGGGGTTGTGCCAACGGTAGAGCCTTATAAAAAGCGCACAAGCCACGGTATGATCTTAGGTGCAAATAACGAGAAGATGAGCAAATCCAGAGGAAATGTTGTCAATCCCGATGACATTGTCAAT
>JBJEZM010000111.1:0-7647 GCA_051887395.1 Oscillospiraceae bacterium
TAACTCAGCTTTAAGAAAGGTAGCTAGGGTAAGGCTTTCTAACGGTATTGAAGTAACAGCTTATATTCCAGGTATTGGCCATAACTTGCAGGAGCATAGTGTGGTGCTTATTCGCGGAGGGCGTGTTAAAGACTTGCCGGGTGTAAGATACCATATAATTCGTGGTGCATTAGACGTGCAGGGAGTTGCCAACAGGCAGCAAGGGCGCTCTAAATATGGTGCTAAAAAGCCTAAAGCTGGTGCAAAGAAATAAATAAACGATAAACAGCTAACGAATTAGCTTTATATACAAGCTTTTGTTAGCACCAATCGGAAGTATTGTTTCTTTCGAGTACCGAAGAGATCATTTTATTTATGAAGGAGGGAAGAAAGGTGCCAAGAAGAGGTAGTATTTCTAAACGCGATGTTTTGCCGGATCCGGTTTACGGAACAAAATTAGTAACAAAGTTGATCAACAACGTTATGTGCGACGGCAAAAAAGGTGTGGCGCAGAACATTGTGTATAGCGCGTTTGAAATAGTTAAAGAGAAAACAGGTAAAGATCCTCTTGAGGTTTTTAACGAGGCAATGGAAAATGTTATGCCGCTTTTAGAAGTTAAGGCAAGACGTGTTGGAGGAGCTAACTATCAAGTGCCGCTAGAAGTAAGGCCCGAAAGAAGAATAACATTAGGATTGCGGTGGCTAACTCTTGCCGCAAGAAAGCGCTCAGAGAGGGTTATGAAAGAAAGATTGGCAAATGAATTAATTGATGCTTCTAACAAAGCAGGTGGAGCTTATAAAAAATGTGAAGATACGCATAAGATGGCAGAGGCAAATAAGGCATTTGCGCATTATAGATGGTAAGTTTTTTAAATAAGAGAGGTGAGAATCTGTTAGGAATTACCTAATAGATAAAATATGCCAAGAGATGTTTCGTTAGAACAAACTCGTAACATAGGCATAATGGCGCATATAGATGCGGGTAAAACCACAACAACCGAAAGGATCTTGTTCTATACCGGCCGCACTCATAAAATAGGTGAGGTGCACGAAGGTGAAGCTACAATGGACTGGATGGAGCAGGAGCAAGAAAGAGGAATTACAATCACATCGGCGGCAACAACAGCATTTTGGAAGGGTCATAGAATAAATATTATAGATACTCCAGGCCACGTTGACTTTACCGTTGAGGTTGAAAGATCTTTAAGAGTTTTGGATGGTTCGGTTACAGTTTTATGCGCGAAAGGTGGCGTGGAACCGCAATCCGAAACAGTATGGCGCCAGGCAGATAAATATAAGGTACCGAGAATGGCCTATGTTAACAAGATGGACATTATGGGTGCAGATTTCTTTAATGTTGTAAAGATGATGAAAGATCGTCTTAATTGTAATGCTGTACCAATTCAACTGCCTATTGGAAGAGAAGATACTTTTGAAGGCATTGTAGATTTAGTGCAGATGAAAGCGTTTATACACTACGATGATTTAGGTAAAGACATTAGAGAGGAAGCGATCCCGGAAGATTTAAAAGGGCTTGCAGAGGAATATCATGCAAAATTGCTAGAAGCTGTTGCAGAACAAGATGAAGCTTTAATGAATAAGTATTTTGCAGGTGAAGAAATAAGCGTAGAAGAAATTAAACGCGGAATTCGAAAAGCAACTTTAGCTAATGAATTAGTTCCGGTGCTTTGTGGTACATCATACCGTAATAAAGGTGTGCAAGAGTTGCTTGATGCTATTGTTGATTACATGCCGGCTCCAACCGATGTTCCGCCTATTCACGGAGTAAACCCAGAGACGGGTGAGACAGAAGCTAGAGAGTCGTCTGATGAAAAACCATTTTCTGCATTGGCATTTAAAATTGCAACAGACCCTTATGTGGGCAAACTGTGTTTCTTTAGAGTGTATTCTGGCGTAGTTACAGCAGGTTCAACGGTTTATAACGCTACAAAAGACGATTCGGAAAGAATGGGCAGAATTTTGCAGATGCATGCAAATAACCGTAAGGATATAGAAGCTTGCTATTCTGGAGATATAGCTGCAGCGGTTGGGTTAAAAAATACAACAACAGGAGATACACTGTGCGATGCTAAGCACCCGATAATCCTAGAATCAATGGAATTTCCTGAACCGGTTATTAGAATGGCACTTGAGCCAAAAACTAAAGCTGGTCAAGAAAAGATGAGTATTGGTCTTGCCAAGCTTGCAGAAGAAGACCCCACATTTAAAATGTATACCGATGAAGAAACCGGGCAAACAATTATCGCCGGTATGGGTGAGCTTCATCTGGAAATCATTGTAGATAGACTTTTGCGTGAATTCAAGGTAGAAGCCAATGTGGGTAAGCCACAGGTTGCATATAAAGAAACGGTTAAAGGCACTGCAGATGTAGACCATAAATATGCAAGGCAGTCTGGTGGCCGTGGTCAATATGGCCATGTTAAGATTAAACTTGAACCAAACGAAAGCGGTAAGGGTTATGAATTTGTTAACCAGATTGTGGGGGGAGCAATTCCTAAAGAATATATTCCAGCAGTAGATGCAGGAATTAGAGGTGCAATGCAGGCAGGAGTTTTAGCAGGTTACCCGGTGGTAGATTGTATTGTTAAGCTTTACGATGGTTCTTACCATGAGGTCGACTCTTCTGAGATGGCGTTTAAAATTGCAGGTTCTATGGCTTTTAAAGAGGCAATGAGAAAAGCAAACCCGGTAATTTTAGAGCCAATTATGAAGGTTTGTGTAATTGTTCCAGAGGAATATATGGGCGATGTAATTGGAGACTTAAACTCTAGACGTGGTCAAATTCAGGGCATGGAAGCGCGTAATGGTGCACAGCAAATCAATGCGTTTGTTCCACTTTCAGAGATGTTTGGTTACGCAACGGATCTTCGCTCTAAAACACAGGGGAGAGGGCAATATACGATGGAACCGAGCCACTATTTAGAACTGCCAAAATCAATTGCAGAGAACATAATCAGCTCTAGAACAAGGGCAAATGATTAAAAGGCATAAAAATTTATAATTTTTATATTTTTAAGGAGGAAATAAAATGGCAAAAGAGAAGTTTGAAAGAACGAAACCGCACGTTAACATTGGTACAATTGGTCACGTTGACCACGGTAAAACCACATTAACAGCTGCAATTACAAAAGTACTTGCAATGCAAGGCAGGGCAGAGGCCAGAGCTTATGACCAAATCGATAAAGCGCCAGAAGAAAAGGAACGCGGAATTACAATCAATACCACACACGTTGAGTATGAAACCGATGCACGTCACTATGCTCACGTGGACTGCCCAGGGCACGCGGACTATGTAAAAAACATGATCACCGGTGCAGCACAAATGGACGGTGCAATCTTAGTTGTTTCTGCTGCAGACGGCCCAATGCCACAAACCCGTGAACACATAGTGCTTGCTCGTCAGGTTGGCGTGCCATATATTGTTGTTTACATGAATAAAGTTGACCAGGTTGATGACCCAGAGTTGTTAGAGCTAGTCGAAATGGAAATCCGTGACCTTTTAACAAGTTACGACTTCCCTGGCGACACTACACCAATAATCAAGGGCTCAGCACTTCAAGTGTTAGAATCAACTGCCACAGATCCTAGCGACCCGGCATATGCTTCTATTATAGAATTAATGAAGGCTGTTGATGAATACATTCCAACTCCGGAACGTAAATCAGATTTACCGTTCTTAATGCCAGTAGAAGACGTTTTCACGATCACAGGCCGTGGCACAGTTGCAACTGGTAGAGTAGAACGTGGAACAGTTAAGATTGGCGATGAGATTGAGATTGTTGGTATTAAAGAAAGCCAAAAAACAACAGTTACAGGCGTAGAAATGTTTAAGAAGATTTTGGATCAAGCAGAAGCAGGCGATAACGTTGGGGTATTGCTTCGTGGTATTCAACGTACAGATATTCAACGCGGTCAAGTTTTGTGCAAACCAGGCACAATTAAACCGCACACCAAATTTAAAGGCCAAGTTTACGTATTAAAGAAAGAAGAAGGCGGACGTCATACACCATTCTTTAATAACTATAGACCGCAGTTCTATTTAAGAACAACAGACGTCACAGGAGTTATTACATTACCAGAGGGTGTAGAAATGTGCATGCCTGGCGATAACGTAGAGATCAACGTAGAATTAATTACCCCAGTTGCAATTGAAGAAGGTTTACGTTTTGCTATCCGTGAAGGTGGTAGAACAGTTGGTTCCGGTGTTGTTACCGCAGTAAATGAATAATTAATTAGCTTTTAATGTATTTGAATGCGGCATATTTCATCTTGCAGATGTTATATGCTGCATTAATTTTATTTAAAAGGAGTGAAAATAATGACAAAAATCGATCAAGTGCGAGCAGAGATGATGAAAGCTTTAAAAGAGGGCAATGTAAAAAGAAAAGAGGCACTTGCTTTATTACTTGCAGCACTAAAAGCTAAATTTATAGATAAACGTGCAGAGCTTACCGAGGCGGAAGAGAATGCAATTATACAAAAAGAGATAAAACAAGCCAAAGAGACCATGCAGAGCGCACCACAAAATAGGCAAGATATAATTGAAGAATGTGAAATAAAAATAAAAACACTTTCTGAATTTGCACCAACTTTAATGAGCGAAGCGGAGATAAAAACAGAGTTAGCAAATATTTTGAATGAATTAAACTTAAAAGAACCTACAGCTAAAGATAAAGGTATTATTATGAAAAAATTAATGCCAATATTAAAAGGAAAAGCAGACACCGCATTAATTAATAAAGTTGTAGAAGATTTATTTTTAATAAATTAAATAGTAGAATAAACCCACTGCTAGGCATAAAAGGAAATTTTTTGAAATAAAATATAAAAAATGCAGTATAGTATATCTAGGACTATTTGGGGAGGGAATAGAAGAATGGAAATACTAAAGGTTTCAGCGAAATCAAGTCCAAATTCTGTAGCCGGAGCAATAGCAGGAGTTGTAAGAGGACGAGAGGCGGTAGAAGTCCAAGCTGTTGGAGCAGGTGCTATTAATCAGGCAATTAAGGCAATTGCAATTGCCAGGGGGTATTTGGCACCAACAGGCGTAGATTTGATTTGCATTCCGGCGTTCACAAGCGTAACAATGAATAGTGCTGAACGAACAGCAATCAAGTTAATTATTGAATCCCGATAAAGCAGAGAAACGAACCTTTATTTAGAATCAATTAAAGGTTCGTTTTGTAGATTAAAAACAAAACATTATAGAATTAATTTTTTATACGTATTCTGGTGGGAAAGAGAGATTATGCAAAAAAATTGGCGGCATACTCAAGATGTATTAAATAAAACTTCTACCAAATTCCTTTGCATGGCAGTAGGGGTTATAATTGGTTTGTTTTTTCACAGGCAGTTGGTAAATTAAGCCCAATTTATACATATTTCAACTTAATACTTAAATCTATTTTGCTAGTAATGCTACCACTGGCAATAATCGGCAATGTAACATTGTCTTTAATAAAATGGGTTTCTGCCAAGTTTATAGAGCGAATAATTGCGGTTTTAGTAGCAGTAGTTTTTATACATATTATGGTGATGATAGTCTGCGGGTTTATATATTCTAATTTTTATAAAGCTAATTACGAGGATAGAAAAAGCATTGGTCAGTTAATGGAGGATTCTTTATCATCCGGCTTTTCTATTCCAAGCGAAACAAATGAAGAAAAACAAGTTGAAAATGAAGATAACGTAGGCATAACAGTCCAAAAAATTTCATTTAACGGTGAAAGTGAAAAGAGACTAGAAGTAAATTTAGATTTTTTTGCTGATAAATTTATAACAAAAAACATCTTTTTATCTTTAAGTGCAGAAAGAAACTTACAGGTGATCGTATTTTTTATTATAATAAGTGCGTGTTTTCAGGCTGCATCAAAAGTGGCACTTGTTCAAATAACAAAAATTTCTAAAAGCTTATATTCTATGTTTTATAACATGCTCAATGTTGTAACAACTATGTTGCCAATAGTTCTTTTGGTCTCTATGGCTCAAATTGCAAGCGTTATTAATATTAGTATGCTTAAAAGCATGTGGTCTTTAATTTTATGTATATGGCTAACCTATTTGTTTATAATAATGCTTTGTATTTTTGTTGTAAGGCTATAAAAACAGATTTTGCAGTCACTAAACAATTAAAAATAATGAAACCAGCTTTAATTATTGCAGCACTAACAGGTTCGCAAGATGTTTATATTTTTAGGTTGTTTGAGGTTTGCGAAAATAGCTTTAAGTTCGAAGAAACAAAATCGGATTGTGTTTTAAGTTTAGCGCATGCCTTAACTGCCTTTGGCCGTAACGTAACTTTTGTTATACTCACATTTTTTGCAATAAAGCTTTATGACGTTAAAATAAACTTGTGGTTTTTAATAAGCATACCATTTGTTAGCACTATTGGGCATACCTGATCTTCCATTTGTAATAATACAAGAAGTCATTTGGAATACAATTTTCCCAGTAAAGTCATGCAGTATAGCATATTTGTATGTTGTTTGCGTTTCACTGTTGCTTACAGGCAAAGCTAATGCCACAACTTTATTAAAGGATTATAAAAAATTAAAAGAACAAATACAGCCAAAAATATTGCGGAGAGGGGGAGCGATATGATTAATAAAAGCCGTAGAAAAAGGTTTGCTTATATTTTATTTTTTGTAGCTTTGTTAGGGCTTGGTGTATTTTGGATGGTAAAATATTTTAAAAGCTCAAGTGATTCACAAAAACTTAATGTGGGCAGAATTAGCAACAACAAACGAGCCGAGTTTAGACTGAGTGGAATATAAAGATAGCTTAATATTAGAATCAATAGAAGAATATTCAGATGATATGCACGCTATATTAGAACGTGGCGAGTTATTAGTTGGATTTTTAAGCATTGAAAATGAGCCGTTTGTAATAAAAGAAAGCAATGGCAGGTGTGAGCTTTGCAAAATATTTAGCTAATAAATTAGGAGTAAAACTTAAAATAGATGATAGCGCAGAAACTTATGACGATTTTAATTAGAATGGTGAACAGCAAAAAAAGTAGACATAGCATTGGGCAAAACAGAACAGCGAGCTACCGAAGCGGCATTAACTAAAAGTTATATAGATATTCATTTTAGTTTAATGGTGAATAGGCTTTTGAAGCAAAGAATGAAATAGATGGTAACATTATATATTTCAAAAAAAACAATCAATTTAAAATTGGAGCAATAGGCTCCTATTTAAGAACGGCAAAGGAATTATTCCCAAAATGCCAGGTTATCTCTTATTCATCTTCACATAAAATGCTAGAAGCGGTGCAAAAAGGTGAAGTAGATGTTGTTATTGATGCAGAAACATTTGTAGAAATGGAAATGAACAAAAACCCAGAACTATATGTAGATTGTGCAAGCTATACAATTATAGATAAAACAGAAGAGATATGTGTGGCAGTGCCAATAGAAAGCAAACGGCTTTTTGAGTGGATTAATGTTTGTATAGAAACAAGCAACGATTATAGTGGAGCAACAATAGAAGATGTAAAAAAGCATACCCAGAATATTTTAAAGAGAAATGAGAGGGACAACACGGCCGCTAAAAATGCTAAATTTCAAATAAAAACACTATTTAAAGAGTCAATTTTGTTTAAATGGTGGGTAATATTACTTTCTTTATGCTTAGGGCTATTGCTAG
>JBJEZM010000112.1:0-1981 GCA_051887395.1 Oscillospiraceae bacterium
TAAAAAGGCAAAAATAATCTGCACAGCCGTACTTGTCTGCTCAATAATAATCACAGCTGCTTCAAACATCACCGCAACATATTTCCCAGAAGAATTGCCGTTTGATACACTATATTTTTGCATTTTTGCGATCGCAATGATTTTTATAACACTGCTTGAGTTAGAAATCTTACCCCAAAAATTTGGCAAAAAGAATTAAAAAAATAGAGCAGCTAAAACTAAACAAATTTTTAGGCACTTTAAACTAAAATATTCAACACAAGAATACGGTTATAAAGTCACTTCAAAAATATTCAAAAACAACCCCAAAATGCCTAAAGATTATCAAAAATTGCCCAAATTGCACGTTTTTTTACTGTTTATGCACGGCAAAACCCGTATAGGCAGAATGCACAATACCCACAATTTATCGTATAACAAAAGCAAAAAACGCGCATACTACAAAAAAACAAAAAACAGCTGCAAATTCAAAAAAATACAAAAAAACTTAAGTTTGGGGCCTTATTAAAGCAATTTTTTAGTTTTGTTCCACGTGGAACAAATGTTAATAACTTTTTTGTGCGTAAAATTTTAGGGAGGAATTAATATGAAATCACGTTTGCCTGAAGGCTTTGGCAAGCAAAAATCCATGGCAGAGATAGTAAAAGAAGCGCAGAAAATGCAAGAAAAGATGGAGCAGGTAAAATTAGAAGTTAAAGAGAAGGAGTTTTCGGTTGTAGCAGGAGGTTCTGCGGTGGAGGCAGTGGCAAACGGTGCCAAAGAGCTTGTTAGAGTTTTAATCAAGCCAGAGGTTGTGAACCAAGACGATGTAGAAATGCTGCAAGATCTAATTGTGGCAGCGGTTAACGCGAGCCTAAAAAAGGCATCAGAATACTATGAAAGCCGAATGAATGAAGTTACAGGCAATTTAAATATTCCAGGGCTGAATTAGTATGGGCTATAGAGTTAAATTATTAGAAAAGCTTACCGAAAAATTCGAAAGCCTACCGGGCATCGGCTATAAATCTGCAGAAAGAATGGCTTTTTACATTTTAAATTTACCTAAAGAAGAAGCTAGGGCTTTTGCAGAGGCAATTATTGAATCATCAGAGAAGCTAACGCGCTGCAAAATGTGCGGTTGCTTTTCAGAAAACGAAATTTGCGATATTTGTAAAGATGAATCGCGAGAGACACTAACAATTTGTGTGGTTAAAAGCATGAAAGATGTATTTGCATTCGAAAGAATAAATGAATATCATGGTTTATATCATGTTCTGCACGGGCTAATATCGCCTATGGATGGCATTAGCCCAGAGGATATAAATATTCCAGAACTGCTAGAGCGCGTACAAAAATCCAAGATAGAAGAGATCATTATGGCAACAGGCCCCACGGTAGAAGGCGAAGCAACTGCAATGTATATTTCTAGGCTGCTGAAACCGTTAGGGATTAAGATCACAAAATTAGCATATGGTATTCCAATTGGAGCAAGCTTGGAGTATGCAGATGATGTTACTTTAGCTATTGCGCTTAATTCCCGCAGAGAAATTTAAAAATATATAATCGAATAGATATGGAGGTTTCTTATTATGGTAGAAAAAGCAAAAATTTTTACAGTTGCCAACAATAAAAAAGCATGGCATAATTATTTTGTAGAAGAAACCTACGAAGCGGGGATTGAACTTTGCGGCACCGAGGTTAAAAGTATTAGAAAGGGCGGGGGAAACCTAAAGGATTCTTGGTGCAGCATAGAAAACGGCGAGATGTTTGTTAAAGGCATGCATATTTCGCCCTATGAACACGGCAATATTTTTAACAAAGACCCAATTAGAGTTAGAAAGCTTTTATTGCACAAACGAGAGATTATAAAATTACTCTCTTTAATTAAACAAAAAGGCTATACTCTTGTACCAGTTTCACTGTATTTTAAAAGTTCAAGAGTCAAACTGTCTGTGGGGCTTTGCAAAGGCAAAAAACTTTATGACAAACGTGAAGAAGAAGC
>JBJEZM010000113.1:0-7540 GCA_051887395.1 Oscillospiraceae bacterium
GGAGTTCCTTCATTACTGTTATATGCAGAATACAACAAATTCCCAGCTGCATCAATTAAAACTAATTTAGACGTTGTAGAACCAGCATCTATACCCAAAAAGCAATCGCCCGCAAAATCTTCAATTGGCTTTTTTTCGATTTTATTTTTTGCATGGCGCTGAATAAAATCATCGTATTCTTGTTCCGTGTTAAACAAAGGTCTAAGGTTATTTGTGTTTATTAAACTTGAATGTTTTAACACTTCAACTTTTTCTTTAAGTTTTAAAACGGTAATGGGTTTGCATGCTATTGCTTCGCAACCGGCGCCCAGTGCAACAAACAGATGCGCATCTTTCGGCACAATAACTTGCGATTCTATTAAATTTAAAGTTTCTGCAAAACGCTTTTTAAGTTCAGAAAGATAATTGAGTGGCCCACCTAAAAACACAACATTGCCACGTATTGGCCTTCCGCAAGCTAACCCACTAATAGTTTGATTCACAACCGCCTGCAGAATTGATGCTGCGATATCTTCTTTTGCTGCACCTTCATTTAAAAGTGGCTGAACATCCGTTTTGGCAAAAACACCACACCTTGAAGCAATTGGGTAAATTGTGTGATAATTTTTAGCCAACTCATTTAAGCCACTTGCATCTGTATGCAACAGCGAAGCCATTTGATCTAAAAATGCCCCTGTTCCTCCTGCACAGGTACCATTCATACGTTGCTCAATAGAAGTACCAAAATATATGATTTTTGCATCTTCACCACCCAACTCAACAACCACATTCGTTTCGGGAATGTACTTTTCTATCGCTTTTTTGCAGGCTACCACCTCTTGAATAAACGGAATCTGCAATTTATTAGCTATATCTAGAGCTCCAGAACCAGTTATCGCAATTTTAAACTCATCTTTATTGTAATCATATACCAATTGTTCTAAAACTTGGCAAACTGCATCTTTAACATTAGAAAAATGGCGTTTATATAGTGTGTTTGTTATATCTAAATTTTCATCTAAAACAACCATTTTTATTGTGGTAGACCCCACATCCAGCCCTACATATAAAACCATGTGTTTTCTCCTTTGTTTTTTAATACCTAAATTAAAATTCTATAATTATCTTCTATTAAAATAAATTTATTACCAAACTTTTGGCACATCGCTAAATTATAATCATTTTCTGCAATTAATTGCTCTACCGAATATTCTAAATTGTTTTTTCTTTTTTCAATTATATTTGCATATTCTAAAATTTCTATAAAATGCTTTTTAATATATTCTGGTATCATTACAAGGCAATAATAATCTATATTTTTCAAATACTCTGCGCCAAAATCTTCTGCCCAGTTAAACGGAATATAGCCACCCTCAATAATTAAATTCTGCTGATTTTCTACTGCGGTTTTCATCATCTCTTTCACAATTCCACACAAATATGGCATAAGTTTTTCATCATCTAAAGGCGTAAGAGATATATTTTTACTTCTAATTAGTCCCATTTTTAAATGATCCATAGAAAAATATGGATACTTATATTTTTATAGTAACTTCTGTGCCAAAACCGTTTTGCCTGTATGTGTTGCTCCCGTTATAATAATCACCATGTTGTTTGCTCCAAATTAAAATCATTGCGCAAAATTTTTACACACAAAAAAGTTATTAACATTTGTTTCACGTAGAACAAAACAGAATTTTTGTTTTAATAGAGCCGCAACTTCTAATTTTTTTGTACTTTTTTGATTTTTAATTAAATTAACAAATAGTAAAAAACATTAGCATTAATATAAAAACAATCGAGCTTAAATTCGATTGTTTTTATATTAATAATATAATATTGTACGTTTACATACCAGCATCTTTAATTTCCACTATTTGATAACCATATTTTATTTTGTTCTTTTTCAGCTTATAAATCATATATTTATCCGGTTCTGTATTTACTTGTTTTGCTTTAGATAAAAAATGTTGAGGTCTTATATAGCCAACGGTTAAATTTAAATAACCTTTCTCTTTGGTTATTTTTGTTACTTTAGGAAAGTAATTACTAGCTTGACTTGAATATTGAATATAATACGCCCGTTCATTTTCATAATAATTGCAATAAAAATCCGAAAGGTCGCGCAAATTACCGTGTGTGAGCTTTATGTTCGGCCCAAACAATTCACTTGCACTAACTTCTATATCGCTTTGAGGAATAATATATTCATTATCTTCACTTTTAGAATATTCTTTATTAGAGTGCAAAAATATATTGTTAAGAGCCGCTTGCAACACTAAGCTGCTACTAATATTAGAACCTTCGGAAAATGGGAACGGATCACACATTAATACTGGCTCAATAAAGCTTTCTAATTTTTCTTTTTGTTTTGCGCCGCTTAAGATATTATAAGTTTTACCCCACAACCAACTTATAGAAACACATATACCGATTATTGCAAAAAAACTAATACAAAACCCTGCCCAAAAGTTTTTATTTTTTAAAAATGCAAATTTTTCATTCACGGCAACCTCTCCCTCTTAGGTGTTTATTTATACAATAAATACCTTTGCAGAATACGATAAATGTCCGCTTCTTTAAACTGAGCACCATACCAAATTTTACGTGCCATAACCGCCTGCCAAACTTTCATGTAAATTCCCATTATGACTTGAATATTGCGCAAGTTGGCTAACTTAGTCAATTCGGTTTCTTTAGTGTTATATTCCGTTTTAAAAACATACTTAGTTCCAATTATCGCTGATTCCGGAACATCGCTAACCGGTATTATTTGTTCCGTGTTTATCAGCATATCTACTCCGCCAGTTAGTTTGCTTAACTTCTCTACTTCTATTTGCAAGTTATGGCTCGAAAGTTTAAGCAAGCGCAATGTTGTTTTTAAATCTTGCGAATTAGTGTTTTTTACTGCAATTTCTACATAATTTGCACCCCAATTGGCCAATTCAACTGCAATTGCCCTGGCTGTGGCATTTGCACCTACTATGCAAAAACTTTTAGGTGGCAAAATATTTAACATTTTTAACGTTTGCATAAAACCATGAGAATTTGTATTATAACCCACAAGATTTTTACCCAAACGTTTTACCGTGTTAACAGATTGTGGCAACTCAACATCTTCGGCAATATTCGAAAGATATTTTATTATCTCTTGTTTATATAAGGTTGTTACATTAAAACCGTCTAAGTTTTTTAGTATATGTTCCAGGTTTTGTGATTTTAATTCAATATATTTATAAGATGCATGTACACCACTCAGTAAAAACAAAGCACTGTTAATCTCTTTTTCAATTTGCGGCAATAGACTTTTGCCTATTAATGCAAAATTTTGTATTCTCTGCTACATTTAAATAACTCCATTACCTAAACTCTTTCCATATATTCACTGGTGCGTGTGTCTATTCGAACTTTATCGCCCTCGTTAACAAACATTGGCACTTTTATCTCTGCACCAGTCTCTAAAATTGCACTTTTAGTAACATTGGTAGCAGTATCTCCTTTTACTCCCGGTTCTGTTTTTGTTACTGTTAATTCAACAAAATATGGCAATTCTACTCCAAAAACATGCCCTTTAAAAGACATGACCTTCATCTCCATATTCTCTTTAGCAAACTTAAAATTACCCCCTAACACAGAACCGTCAACCGGAATGGTTTCATAAGTTTCGTTGTCCATAAAATAATATAAATTGCCTTCGTTATAAAGATATTGCATTTCTTTTCTTTCCACAAAAGCCGGCGGAAATTTATCTGTTGGGTTAAATGTACGCTCAACCACTGCACCTGTAATAACGTTTTTTATTTTTGTTCTAACAAATGCAGCTCCTTTACCTGGTTTTACATGTTGAAATTCAATAATTTGATAGGCGTTCCCATCCATTTCAAAGGTAACCCCGTTTCTAAATTCTCCTGCAGATATCATTGTATTTAAAAGTCTCCTTCCTTAAAAGCAAATTAAATTAAATTATATTAAATTAAACTTAATTTAATATAAATACATATAGGATAATTATACCAAAAGTCCAGCAAAATAGCAACATATCTTTATTAAAAATCAAATTTTACTCTTCTTGTTCAATTGCCATTCGCGTTAATTTTTCTTGCAAAGCCAAATAAAAGCCCATTAAAATAAAACCGCTGCACGGAAGAATTACTCCGGGAATTTGAAAATTTACAACACTATGACCATAAATACAGCCAGAGCCTAAAAATTCACGCACAACAGAAAAAAACATTATCTCTAAACAAAGAAGCGCAACATATAAAAGATTATTTCTTAATCCAAACGGTTTATAATGGTTATTTGTACTAGTAAATACCTCAGAGCCGTTTAGTGCAAAAGAATACAACACAAAAAGCGGTAAATAAGTTCTTGCATGTTCTATTACATTAGGGTTTATTTTGTTTACAATTAACACTGCCAAAATATAAAATAAACAAGAAATAAAAATATTTAGCAAAGCGCCTATTCTTATTCCTATATTTTCAAACATCTTTATACCCTTTAAAAAATATAAAATCACAGCAGACGGTACAATTGTTATTATAGCAACCAATGAAGCTATTAAACCCATCTGAGCTGATATACTAAAGATTATTATTGGCGCTAAAAAAACTTGATTAATAAACAATTCTCTTTTATTTTTAAGATTTTTTAGTAGATTTTTTTTGTTATATATTCTGCTCACATCTTTGCTTTTTTCTTGTTGTTTCATATAATTTCTATTCTTTCCACCTTTGCTTTTAAGTCTTCTGCAGAAAGCCACTGAGTATTATTATCCGAACTATAACTAAAACCTTCTGTAACTTTACCTCCAATATTAATAGCTTCATTCTTTATATTTAAATTTGGCAAAATTATAAAGAAATTATCAAACTCTCTGGTAAAAGGTGCATCTGCAGTTGTAATCATAATCTCGTGCAGCTTTTCTCCCTCTCTAATGCCAACTTCTTCAAGCTCACAATTTGGACCAATCACTTTAGCTAAATCTGTAACCTTAAACGATGGGATTTTTGAAACAAATGTCTCTCCACCATTAGAAAGCTCTAGAGCTTTAATAGCTAATTTTATTCCTTGTTCTAAATCGATCCAAAATCTAGTCATACGAAAATCTGTAATAGGTAAGCTTTTTGCACCATTTTTAACTAAATCTTTAAAAAACGGAATGACCGATCCTCTGCTTGCTGCTACATTACCATATCTAACAATAGAAAATTTAGTTTTAGTACCTCCTGAATATGAATTAGCCGCAATAAATAATTTATCGGAAATGAATTTTGTACCGCCGTATAAATTAATTGGATTCACCGCTTTATCGGTAGAAAGTGCTACCACTTTTTTAACTCCGGTATCAAGCGCTGCATTCACCACATTAATAGCACCGTGTACATTGGTTTTAATTGCTTCAATTGGGTTATATTCGCATGTTGGCACCTGCTTCATTGCCGCAGCATGAAATATATAATCTACTCCATCACATGCTCTAATCAAACGGTCTTTATCTCTAACATCACCAACAAAAAATCTAAGCCTCGGCTCATCTTGAAACAATTGCTTCATGATGAACTGTTTATATTCATCACGCGAAAATATTATGATTTTCTTTACATTGTAATTATTTAATAAAAAACGTGTGCAATTCTTGCCAAAAGAACCTGTGCCACCTGTTATTAAAATAGTTGAGTTATTAAACATACTCCTCGCAAACCTCCTTGTTTTGTTGCTGGCGTTCAAATATTCTTAAAAAGTTATAAAGATATTGCGCAGCAACCCCTTCTAAACCTTTAACCTCCTCCGGCCAGCCATTTTTAAAATATTTATCCATTCCTCGTTTTACCCAAACATCAACAGGTACAACATCTAGTTTATTAAAACCATATATTAACACGCACGAGCCGACTTTAACTCCCACCCCTTTAATCATCATCAACTCATTAAGAGCTTCATTGTTTGGTTTTGCTGTCAATTCTTTAAAATTAACTGTACCGTTCATTACTAATTCAGCTGCATTTTTAATATATTTAGCTCTAAATCCGCTTTTAATACTTTCAAGCTCTTCACTGCTCAAATTTAAAATCCGCTCCGGAGTTGGGAATTTAAACACACCAGAGATAATCTCTTGACCTGCTATTTGGCATAACGATCTTATTATTTTTTTTATTCTAGGAATATTGTTATTCTGGCTTATAATAAACGAGATCAAAGTTTCCCATGGATCTTGTTTTAAAATTCTAATACCAGGAGAAAGTTTATAAGCTTTAGCCAATAAATCATCATATTTTAATTTGTTCTCGATAGTAACATAATCGGTATTAAAACTAAAGTATTCTTGCCAGCTTTCTTTATTAATAGCATTTCGCGAAAGCTCTTCTAACTTTAAAACATTGCCTATTTGGCTTGCTTTTACCACATTATTCTTTACAATTCCCAAATATGAACCATCAGCCTGTTCCTCCCATCTAAAACACTGCCCACAATCTAATGTGTTTTTTAGCGAAAAACTACCAATATCATTAAATTCTATTATGCCCCTAATTCTTATCACCTCTTGTGTTGAGCTCTTTTAAATTAACAACCACATCTTTTAAAACTTTAACAAACTCCTCTACCTCTTCCACATTATTTTCACTGCAAAAGCTTACTCTAATTGCAGAATCTATTATTTCGTTGCTAAAGCCAAATTCTTTTAGCACATAGCTTTTGGCATTTTTAGCGCAAGCCGATCCAGTTGAAACAAATATACCATAATCTTGCAAACAATTTTGCAACACCTGAGCAGGCAGCCCTAAAACAGAAAAATTAAAAATATACGGCAAAGCATCACTGGACGAGTTTATAGTTACGTTATCTTTAAATTCTGTAATTAAAGAATCTACCAACTTATTTTTTAATTTACTTACTTTCTGCAAACTTTCTTCTATTATTTTATCGTTCAGTTCTTTACACACTGCGCCAAATGCTGCTATGCCAGGCACATTTTCCGTTCCCATTCTAACCCCAGATTCTTGAGTTCCTCCACAAACCAGACAAGCTTTTACACCTTTTTTTAAATAAAGCCCACCCACACCTTTTGGTGCATGAAGTTTGTGTCCGCTAAAACTTAACATATCTATATTTAATTTCGGCAGAAAAATTGATAATTTACCCATAGACTGAGATGCATCACAATGAAACAGTGTTTTTGAATTTTTTAACTTAACTGCATCTGCTATTTTCTTTATATTGTTAACCCATCCTGTTTCGTTATTAACATGCATAATGCTAACTAGCGCAGTACTACTATCCACCATTTCTTTTAACTCTTCTGCTGAAATCCGGTTGTCCTTTGGTTTTATATATTGCACAACATAGCCCAAACTTTCTGCTGTTTTAAAACAATTCAATACCGATTTATGTTCAATGGAAGTTGTTATAATTTTATTTGCTTTACGCGGTTTGGGCAGCAACGCCCCCAAAATTGCAACTGTATTGCTTTCGCTGGCTCCAGATGTAAAATAAACTTCAGAGGGTTTACAGCCAAGCAAATCACTTACAGCTTGGCGCGCTTCTTCTATAATATTTT
>JBJEZM010000114.1:0-7443 GCA_051887395.1 Oscillospiraceae bacterium
CAGCAGGGGCAGCATTGTTGTGTATGATTGGAATATTAAATCATGACCCTAACACTTTAACTTACGCAGAAAAAATTGGACTTTTCGCTTGCTTAGCAGTTTTGGGCGCAGGCACATGCGGAGCACTCACAATGATTGGTGGAGTTTGTTCGGTAGAATCTGCTTCAAAAAAGGTAGCAGCAGCGGCCACAGGTTTTACAGGAATGGCTGGTTATATAGGAGCAGCGTCATGCTCGTCTATAACGGGTTATTTAAAAGATGCACAATGGGTAAAAGATTATGATATAACTTTTGTTGAATTCTGGTTTTGGGCTTTTGCAGCTTTCATAGCGGCGGCGTTGTGTTTACCGCTGTGGAACAAGCATAGTAAGTAGAAAAAACTTTTAAAAATAGCTTGTCTGCTGCATTCCTTTAAGGTTTTGTGGCAGGCAAAAGTTTTGGAGCTTTCAAGCGTAACGAAAGATAGGAGTGAAAGATAATGCAAGTTAGTTTATATACATTGGGCTGTAAAGTCAATTATTGCGAAACAGAAAAACTCAAAACAGAGTTTGAAAACGCCGGCTTTAAAATAGCAAATTCAACAGAAAACAAAGTGGATGTTTTTGTTCTAAATTCATGTGCAGTAACAGCCAAAAGCGAGGCTAAGGCAAGACAAATACTCAGCCGAACAAGGAATAAATATAAAGAATCAGTCATAGTGCTCACAGGTTGCTGTGCTTCAGTCAAAAGACAAGCAGATTCCCAATTTAATAACGTAGATATAATAGTTCCAAACAAAAAAAAAACGAATTGGTTTCCATTGTTAAACAATATATAAACACACATAATTTAAATAAAGTTCAACCTAGCCAGGTAGAGCAAAACACAAAAGCTAAAACACGCACTAGAGCTTTTATCAAAATCCAAGATGGCTGTAATAGATACTGCTCCTACTGCATTATCCCATACGCTAGACCAATAGTATCTTCTAAACCTCTTGCGGAGATTAAACAAAACATATTAAAAATTGTGGCAAACGGCTACAAAGAGGTGGTTTTTGTCGGTATAAATCTGCTTTTATTTGGCAAAGATACAAATTACAGCTTGCTAGATGTGGTAGAAATAGCTGCTGAACAAGAAAAAATTAAACGAATAAGATTCGGTTCGCTAGAACCAGAGGTATTGACTCCGGAATTAATTCAAAAACTTGCACAGCAAATAAAATTTTGCCCGCACTTTCACATCTCACTTCAAAGCGGGGCAAATAAAACATTAAAAGCGATGAACAGGCATTACACCACAAAAGAATATAATGATTTAATAGAATTAATAAGATCACACTTCAAAAATGCCGCAATCACCACAGATATCATAGTAGGTTTTCCAGGCGAAACGGAAAAAGACTTTCAAGCATCCCTCAATTTTGTGCATTCACAGAACTTTTCTAAAATACATGTTTTTCCATATTCAAAAAGAAGCGGCACAAAGGCGGCCACAATGCCGAACCAGGTAGATAACGCAACAAAATTAATTAGAATTAAATCAATGCTAAAACTAGCAGAAACGGCACAAACAGAGTTTAATAATAGTCTACTCGGCACAAAGCAGACTGTACTTTTTGAAGATAATTCAAAAGCAAAATTTTATTATGGCCATGCACCTAATTACGTAAAAGTGTGCGTGGAATCACAAGAGAATATAACCAATCAAATTTTAGAGGTAAAAATAACATCTGCGGATAAAAACGGCTGCTTTGGTATTCTGCTGTAAAAATGGAGTGAAGATATTGAAAAATACAAACGAATTAATAGAAATCGGCAAAATTGTTGGCATTCATGGCCTTAAAGGAGATATAAAAATATACCCATGGTGTGATACCCCGCAAGAGATTATCTCTGCCAGAAGGTTGTTTTTAAAAAACGAAGAGTTAAAATTATACAATAAAAGAATGCACAAAAATATCATTTTAGCGCAAATTCAAGGTGTTCAAACTCCAGAACAAGCAAGAGTTTATATCAATAAAATTATATATATCCTTCGTAGCGATATTAAATTAAAACCGGGCCAATTTTTAATTATAGATCTTATTGGCCTAACAGTTGTAGATAATCAAAAAGAAGAACAAATATATGGTAGGGTAGCAAATGTACTAAAAACTGGTTCCAACGATGTTTATGTAATTAAAAATTCGCAAGATAAAGAATATTTAATCCCAGCTACTAAAGAGGTAGTAAACACAATCGATATAGAAAATAAAATAATTAAAATAACACCAATGAAGGGTATGTTCAACGATGAGAATTGATATAGTGACTCTCTTTCCAAAAATGTGCGAAGAAGTAATGTCAGAAAGCGTTATTGGCAATGCAAGAAGAGCAAATGTAATAGAAGTATATACACATAACATAAGAGATTACGCAGACGATAAACATAACCGAGTAGATGGTTACCCTTACGGTGGTGGTCCGGGCATGTTGCTAAGACCAGAACCTATCTACCGCTGTATAAGCCAAATTAAAGCCGAACTCAAAGAACTTAATCCCCACGTAATTTACATGTCGCCCAAGGGAACAACACTCAATCAACAAAAAGTATTAAAACTAAAGGAGCTAAAAAGTATAATAATATTAGCTGGTCACTACGAAGGGGTAGACCAACGTGTGTTAAACATCATAGTAGACGAAGAGATATCAATTGGGGATTACGTACTAACTGGTGGTGAACTCCCTGCTTTAATTTTAGCAGATGCAATTTTACGTTGTGCTCCTGGTGTACTAGCAAGCAAGGAATGCTTTTTAAACGAAAGTCATGTAAATGGCATGCTTGAACACGCGCAATACACCAAGCCAGAAAACTGGCATGGTTTTCGCGTCCCCAAAGTATTGCTTTCAGGGAATCACCAACAAGTAGAGAACTGGCAAAAAACATCAGCGCAAAAAATAACAGCACAAAACAGGCCAGACTTGCTAAACAATAAGGAATAAAGGAGGTGAAAAAATGCAGAAACTTCAAGCAGGCATAAATCCAGACGGACTAAATAATATTGCCGAGGTCAAACTCGTTATTTGCTACATGCTAAATTTTTGCATAGAGCCGTTGAGTAAAACTCAGGTTTTTGACATATTAGATTTTAACAACATCGTGAACTACTTTTATTTTGCCCAAGCTTTTAACGAACTCAAAGAAGGCGGGCAAATTGAAGAAACTGGTAGCGGATTTGTGCTGGCACCGTCTGGTAAAGAGTCAATGCTAGCTTTGCAAGATAAAATTTCCAAAAATATCAAAGAGAGATTAGAGATATCAGCAAAGAACTATGTAAATAAAATCATTTTCGAAAAGTGGCATAACATAGAGGTCAAAAAAGAAGAAAACGGCTTCACAGTCAAATGCACAATTAAAGATGATGTAAATGAACTTATGAGTATATCTTTGTTTGTACCAGAAGCAAAACAAATAAATCAAATCAAGCAAAATTTTTGGCACAATTCAGAAGAGATTTATAAAAATACAGTTGAACTTTTAACAGGGGAACATTTTACTTAATTAAAATAAAAAAATCGATAAATAAAATGGAAATAATTTGTATTTTGAGTTATAATATAGATATATAATAAAGAATTGTTAAAAACTGAGTTGAATATTTTAAGAAAGGGTGTATTTATTTTATGGCAGAGAACAATTTAAGTGGGGCAGCGGAACAAATAATAGCAAAATTAAAGGAGCTAGTAGAAACCGAAACAATCGTCGGCAAACCAATTAATGTTAAAGAAAATACGGTTATCATACCAATTTCCAAGGTTTCGTTTGGCTTTGGCCTTGGCGGGGATGACGCAGATAAACAAAACAAACACTTTCACCTTGGCAGCGGTGCAGGCGGCAGTGTAACACCAATTGGCTTTTTAATAATAGACGAACATGGTGCAAATGTAATAGAGATCGGCAACACAACACAAATAGAGGGCTTGCTTAATTTATTGCCAGAGCTTTATGAAAGATTTTCAGCTATTTTCAAAAAGGATAAAAAGAACAAAAAAGATAACACACAAGAACAAGAATTAACCCAAGAGTGCTAGGCAATGAACACTAACTTAATAAGAATAAACAAGGCATTTTCGGTTCTTGGCATAATGAGTAGACGCGCAACAGAAACAGCAATAAAATCGGGTAGAATCAAGGTCAATGGCAAGTTAGCTCAAATTGGAATGCAGGTCAATCTGCAAAAAGATGTAATCGAATTAGATGGTGCATTAATAAAAACTAAAACACCCGAAAAACAAATTTATATTATGCTAAATAAACCAAGAGGCTACCTGTGCACAGCAAAAGATGAACAAGGTCGCAAAATAGCAAGAAGCCTAATGCCAGATATTAAAACACGAATTTATAATATCGGCCGGTTAGATAAAAATTCCGAAGGCTTATTGCTTTTTACAAATGATGGTGAATTTGCAAATGGTATAATGCATCCTAAAAATAAAATGACAAAAGAATATAAAGTCACAGTAACACCCAAAATAACCAAAGAGATACTTGTTGGCCTTAATTCCCAGCTTTCTATAGATGGTCAAAATTTAGCACCAGCAAAAGTTACAGTTGCAAAAGAATATGAAGATCGCACAATTTTAGACTTTGTTATAACTCAGGGCAAAAATCGACAGATTAGAAATATGTGTCAAATATTTTCACTAGAGGTCAAAAAATTAAAACGAATTAGAATTGATCAATTAAAATTAGGTACGCTAGCCGTCGGCAAATATCGGCATTTAACAGAGCAAGAAGTTATTAGCTTAAAAAAAGGGGGATGGCAGTGAGGGTAATCATAGTAGGAGGCGGCAAGGTTGGTTACTATCTTGCATCAACATTGTTAGAACATAATCATG
This sequence comes from Oscillospiraceae bacterium, assembly GCA_051887395.1. Taxonomy (GTDB): domain Bacteria; phylum Bacillota; class Clostridia; order Oscillospirales; family Ruminococcaceae; genus RGIG1955. Next base: position 4,860 of record JBJEZM010000114.1, read on the forward strand.
AACCTATTATAATAGAGATAAATAAATATCTTTGCCAAAAACTCGCAAATAGTTTAAACATTCCCATCATCGCAGGCGATGGCACAACAATTCCGGTTTTAAAACTTGCCAAAATCCAAGATGCAGATGTGCTGGCAAGTGTCACCGGCAAAGATGAAGATAATTTAATTGCATGCCAACTTGCTAAAAGATATTTTAGTATAGGCCGTACTGTTGCCAGAGTTAATAACCCCAAAAACGCCAAAATTTTAAAACAACTGGGAGTAGATACACCGGTCAGTAGCACAGATAACATAGCAAGGCTCATAGAACGTGAACTTAACACAAGCGCAATAAAACAATTGCTTAGCTTAAATAGTGGTGAGGTTTCGCTTATAGAATTCGATGTCCCGCCACAGTTTAAATTCAATGGCACCACGCTGTCAGAATTCCAAATGCCGCAAGAATCCGTAATTGTTTCGGTGTTTCATAATAATAAACTAGAGATTCCGCGTGGTAACACACAATTATTTGTAAACGACCGAGTGGTAATATTAATAAAAGATGAATTTGTCAATAATTTATATAAAACATTTGGCTTAAATGCAGAAGCAAAAAAACATAAAAATACCATTAAAAAATAAAAAATAGAAAGAAGGATTTAATTGCCACGAAAAATTCAAGTTTTAGACCGCAACGTAGCAAGACTAATAGCAGCTGGGGAAGTTGTGGAACGCCCTGCATCGGTGGTAAAAGAACTTGTAGAGAACTCAATTGATGCTGGTAGCAGAGTGATAACAATAGATATCGAAAACGGCGGCATTTCCAAAATCCGAGTAACAGATGATGGTATAGGAATAGAAAAAGAAAGCGTTAAAACTGCATTTTTACCGCATGCTACAAGCAAATTGCATTCACCGCAAGATCTCGAAAACATCGCTACCCTTGGCTTTCGTGGCGAGGCTTTGGCATCAATTGCAGTGGTTTCTAAAGTTTCAATAATCACACGCACAAAAGATGAAGTAATAGGTACACGTTATGAACTAGATACCCTAGACGAAACATATTTTGACGATGAAGGTTGCAGCGTAGGTACAACAATCATAGTTAAAGACTTATTTTTCAACGTTCCAGCTCGAATGAAATTTTTAAAAAAAGATGCAACTGAGGCAGCAATAATTGGTTCTCTGGTAGATAAATTGGCCCTTTCGCACCCAGAAATTTCTTTTAAATTCATAAAAGATGGCTCAGTCAAACTACACACACCGGGTAACGGCAAACTAATTTCAGCTATTTTCGAGGTGTTTGGTAAAGATGTTGCAAAATCAATGCTGCCACTTTGTTATCAGGATGGCAATTTTAAGATAGAGGGATATATAATTCACCCAAGCATGGCAAAATCAACCCGTAATTTTGAATACTTTTTCATAAATAATCGCTATGTAAAACACTCCACATTAATTTCCGCTCTAGAAAGCAGCTACAAAAATAAACTAGTTCAGGGCCGCTACCCAGTTTGCGTATTAAACATAACAGTCCCATATAACTTTGTAGATGTCAATGTCCATCCGGCGAAAACAGATGTAAAATTTTCAGACGATAAATTAATCTATGGTTTGGTGTATTATAGAGCTAAAATGGCATTAGAAGAGGCTTTACAGCCCGCAATCACTAAAGATACTGAACCCGAACTTAATAACTTTAATAAAGCAGAGCCAAACTTAAATTCACCAACAATCGAAGACATAAAAACTTATCTAAGAACAGACAAATACCCTAAATCGCCGCAACTTAAGCAAAAGTTAGAAGGAACATTGCAACAAAATTTACCAGACCTAGAAATAGATTTATTCAACACATCAAATAGCAACTTGAATATTAACACTCAAAACATAGAGTCTCAAAATTATAGTAATCTTCAAAAAAACTTTTCGCAGAACCAAAGTGCAATAAATAACCAACAAACAGCAACAGGGTCGGAGCTAGAACATCAAGATGTTTTAGGGAGCTTAGAATTTATCGGCGAAGTTTTAAAAACATACATAATATGCCAATCTCAGGGCAAAATGGTCATAATAGATAAACATGCAGCCCACGAAAGATTGCTATTCGAACAATTAAAAAACAATTCAAATTCGCAGCAAATGCTTTTAGAGCCAATCCTCATAAATCTTTCGCAGCCAGAATACGTTTTAGTATTAGAAAATAGAGAGGTGTTTTTAGAGCTGGGCTTCCAGGTAGAAGATTTTGGTGAAGGCACAGTTGCGGTCAGATCGTTGCCGTTAGATTTGCAGGAAGCTGATGTAGAAGAACTGATCGAAAACATCGTAAAAGATTTACTACTTGGTAAAAGCGATATTTCGTTAGAAAAGCGTGATAGAATTACCTATGCAATTGCATGTAAAGCGGCCATAAAATCAAACGATATCAACACTGAATCTGAGCTCAGATACTTGGTAGAAAAACTTAGCCACAAAAAGGGGTTTGTTTGCTGCCCACACGGCCGCCCAGTTTGCTGCGTAATAGAAGAAAAAGAGTTAAAAAAATGGTTTTTAAGAACATAAAAATAGGAATATAAAAAAATATTTTGGAGGCAAACATGTCG
>JBJEZM010000115.1:0-7437 GCA_051887395.1 Oscillospiraceae bacterium
AAACAAAAAAAAATAAAAGTACCTACCGGTCTGCAATTATTAATTAGGCGCTGCTGCAATGCAGTTTTAACCAGCGAAAATATAAAAGCTCCTGCGGAATTGGGTGTTACTTTTATAGATAACAAGCAGATTCAGGAACTCAATAAAGAATACAGAAACATTGATCTTCCGACCGATGTGCTTTCTTTTCCGCTTGGGGAAAATGGTGTTTTTGAAAAAAACTTAGAAACCGGTTGCTTAATGCTTGGTGATATTGCTATTTCTTTAGAACGCGCTAGAGATCAAGCTGAAGCTTATGGCCATTCATTTGAACGAGAGGTTGGTTTTTTAGCTGTGCATGGAGCATTTCATATTGTTGGGTATGACCATGAAAGAAGTCCGTTAGAGGCTGCAAATATGCGCGAAAAAGAAGAGGGAATTTTAGCTAAAGTTGGGTTGGTTGTAAATGAAACTTATTCAGGAATCGTTGGACGAAAACAATGTTAAAGATAAACAAGGAACAAAATCTGCATTTATTGCAATTATTGGTCGCCCCAATGTAGGCAAATCATCGTTGCTAAATGCCCTAGTTGGCCAGAAAGTTGCCATTGTTTCTAACAAAGTACAAACTACATGCACAAAAATCACGGGGATAAAAACTCAAGGCACAACTCAATTTGTGTTTTTAGATACTCCTGGTGTGCATAAACCACGCACGAAACTAAACGATTACATGATAGAGCAGATTAGACAAGCATTAATTGATGTTGATTTAATTATTATGGTTGCAGAGGCTTATGGAAATCATATAAGTGCTGAAGAAGATAAATTGCTTAAAAATCTAAGACAGAATAAAACGAAAAAAATATTAGTTTTAAATAAGTTGGATAAACTAAAGAATAAAAACGATATTCTACCACGCATAGCTGTGTTTGCAAAAGAAGATTTTGATGCGATAATTCCAGTTTCGGCATTAAATAAAGAGGGTTTGGCGGAGCTTTGGCAGCAATTGCAGCGCTATGTTAAGCAAAGTGTACATTTTTTCCCGGATAATATGATTACAGATCAGCCGGAAAAAATTTTTGTATCTGAACTTATAAGGGAAAAGTTGCTTTATAATTTAAAAGCAGAAATTCCGCACACTATTGCTGTTGTAACAGAACATATGGCCGAACGAAAATCCCGGTCTAACCTTATAGATATAGACGTTACTATAATTTGTGAAAAGCCACGCCACAAAGCAATTATAATAGGCAAAAACGGCAGCATGTTAAAAAAAATTGCGACAGAGGCTCGGATTGAATTAGAATATTTTTTTGATTGTAAGGTTAATTTACAATGCTTTTTAAAAATTAAAGAAGATTGGCGCAATAAGCAACAGTTTTTTTCGAATATCGGTTTATAAAAAATACACCTTTTTGTATTAAAAAGGTGTATTTTTTATATTTTAATGACTAGATTTTTGCGTTTTTTAAATATGGTTATTCACTTCCCTACTTATTTTTTTATTAATTTTGATTATTTTTAAAATAACTCTTGACATCATATAAAATATGGTGTAAAATTGTAATTGGCAGTCGGTTAGCTTGATTGCTAAAATACATTAAAGTTTGGAGGAATATTCAAATGAAAATTAAACCACTTTCTGATAGAGTTGTTGTAAAGATGGTTGAAGCAGAAGAAACTACAAAAAGCGGAATTATTCTTGCAGGTTCTGCAAAAGAAAAGCCACAAGTTGCAGAAATTGTTGCAGTAGGCCCTGGCGGACTTGTTGACGGTAAAGAAGTAAAAATGTTTTTAAATGTTGGTGAGCATGTTTTAATTGGTAAATATGCCGGAACAGAAATTAAATTCGATGGTGAAGAATATACAATTTTAAGGCAAAGCGATGTTTTAGCTGTTGTTGAAAAATAAAGTTTTTAAAGTTAAAGGAGGATAATTTAATATGGCTAAACAAATATTACACTCAGAAGATGCACGTCAGGCTCTAAAAAAAGGCTTAGATAAATTGGCCGATACTGTAAAAGTTACTTTGGGTCCAAAAGGCAGAAATGTTGTTTTAGATAAAAAATATGGTTCCCCACTTATCACAAATGATGGCGTAACCATTGCAAAAGAGATTGAGTTAGAAGATCCATTTGAAAATATGGGAGCTCAACTTGTTAAAGAGGTTGCTACTAAAACAAACGATAGCGCTGGTGACGGAACAACCACGGCTACATTGTTAGCACAAGTGTTGGTTAAAAATGGTTTACAAGTTGTCTCCACTGGCACGAATCCAATGGTAATTAAAAAAGGTATTAGCAAGGCTGTTGATGCTGCTGTAGACTCTTTAACTAAAAATTCCAAAAAAGTTTCTGGAACTGAAGATATTGAACGTGTGGCAACTATCTCTGCGGGTGATGGCATGATTGGCCGTTTGATTGCAGATGCTATGGATAAAGTTACATCAGATGGTGTTATTACTGTTGAGGAATCTAAAACAGCAGAAACTTACAGTGAAGTTGTTAAAGGGATGCAATTTGATCGAGGTTATGTTTCACCTTATATGGTAACAGATACAGATAAAATGGAAGCTATTATTGACGATGCTTACATTTTGATTACGGACCGTAAAATAAGCTCTATTCAAGATATTTTACCATTACTTGAACAGGTTGTTAACTCTGGTAAAAAACTTGTTATTATTGCAGAAGATATTGAAGGAGAAGCTTTAGCTACTTTAATTGTTAACAGATTAAGAGGAACGTTTGTATGTGTAGCTGTTAAAGCTCCTGGGTTTGGAGACAGACGTAAAGAAATGCTTAGAGATATTGCAATTTTAACAGGTGGCGAAGTTATCTCTGAAGAATTAGGATTAGATCTTAAAGAGACAAAGATTGAACAACTCGGCCAAGCACGTCAAGTTAAAGTGCAAAAAGAAAACACAATTATTGTTGATGGTTTGGGTAACAAAGCTGATATTCAAGCAAGAATAGCTCAAATTAGGACTCAAATTGAAAATGCAACCTCTGATTTTGATAAAGAGAAATTACAAGAACGCCTTGCAAAACTTTCTGGCGGAGTTGCTGTAATTAAAGTTGGTGCCGCAACCGAAGTAGAAATGAAAGAAAAGAAATTAAGAATTGAAGACGCTTTAGCTGCAACAAAAGCTGCAGTGGAAGAAGGCATTGTTGCCGGAGGCGGAACAGCATTAATAAACGCTATTCCTGCAGTGTGTGAACTTACCAATTCTTTAGAAGGCGATGAAAAGATTGGCGCTAACATATTGTTAAAATCTTTAGAAGAACCAACAAGACAGATTGTTCAGAATGCAGGTTTTGAACCATCTATTATTGTAGAAAAAATTAAAGAATCTACTAAAGTAGGCTTTGGTTTTGATGCTGGAACAGGAAAATATGTGGATATGATTGAATCCGGAATTGTGGACCCAACTAAGGTTACACGTAGTGCATTGGAAAATGCAGCTTCTGTTGCTTCTATGATTCTAACTACAGAATCTTTAGTAACAGATATTAAAGAAGAAACTCCAGCTGCTCCTGCAATGCCAAACCCAGGTATGGGCGGAATGTATTAATTTAAAAAAATTATATTAAGAATCCACTCGAATATTCGAGTGGATTCTTTTTTTATAAGTTAACATATAAGGGTCTATATATTTTCTTTTGTATCTGTTTTTTCAATTTCTTTTCTTGCGTAAATCATTGGCATCCATATTACAATAAATACCATGATGGCAACAATCAGCACACTACCCCAAGGTGTAAACTCTTTAATTGGTATGCATATATACTTATATAGTGCTTGCATTATATCTTTAAGTGAGAGATTGAAAATATCATTTAAACTATGATTCTGTAACATGTAATTTAAAGGCATGATTAAGATCACGAGTAAACTTATTGGTAGGCTATAAATAAGAGCTTTTATGCCATAAAATATGGTTTCGTAGTTAAATATCTTTTTTATTCCTTTTTCATCTACTCCCAAAGATTTAAGCACAGCAAATTCTCGCCGGCAAAAAATAACGTTTGAGGAGATAGTATTGAATATATTAGCAGCACAGATAAGTGATATTAAAGCTAAGAACCCGAATGTAAATACAGTCATTATAATCCCCAAATTTTTAGTGGCACCCGTTCAGCCTTGTTATTCTCGATGTGAATATAGATTGCTTCGCCGTTTTTTTGCTTAACATTTAAAGTGCCAAATATCTCGTTTATTTCTTTTTCTACTTTTTTATCGTCTGCTTGCCCAATGTTTAGGTTTAAGCTGTATAATGTAAGCGTTGGCTTTATATCTGTGTTCTGCTGCAAAAATTTGTTAAAGCTTTCTGTTGTGCAATAAAAGTGATTATGGTTATAACTATTAGATTGATTTGTGTATATTATCTTTGCTCCTGGCAATTTAAAGTTGTCTGTTGTTTTTACGCCATCCAGCAAAAACACAGGCTGTTTTTGGTTTACAAAATCATCAATTTTTAAATTTTGATCAATATATGCTAGAATATACTCAAAGTCTTTTTCATCATACACACTAATGTCACAAACCCTACTTCTTTCGTTTGGTGAAGAATTATCTTCATGATATATACCAAACTGTTTTGCAAACGCAGCTTTATTTTCACTTATATCTTGGCTATAAGCTAACATAGCAGAGTTTTTATTTAATAATTCTTTTTTTATTGCGTCAATATTACTTGTTAAATCATCGTTATTTGCATTGATATAAAAGTTATCTAAACTGTTTATGTTTAAATGAACATTTATATCTGCTGTTGCCACGTTATTTATTAATATTCTTTGAGACACAAATTTTACCAGTGCCGAAGCAGAAATAAACACCACAATACTAGTAACAAGTGAAAGCAATGTTACATGATATTTACTTTTGTTATGTTTTAAATTTTTAAGACCTAGTTCTCCCTCTATTCCAAAAAGTTTTTTTGCTAATTTTGAAGTTTTTACTTGTTTTTTTGTTAGTTTAATATTAGCTTGTTTAATAGAGTAATGGGTTGTTTTGCAGATTTTATTGCAGGAATTAACGCGGATACTAAAATAGAAAATACGGCAAGTGCAATAATTGTACAGATCATTTGTGATGAGATGCTAAGCTTTAAATATATTGGTAGATTTAACATCTCTACAAATAGTGACCGTATTAAATAAAATGTTGTGCCAATACCAGCAAAGCCAACAAAAATGCCCAAGGCCATGCCAAAGCCGCCTAGTGCAAAAGCCTCGAAAAATATCGATTTGAATTTTTGCGCCTTTGTGGCACCTACACTAGAAAGGATGCCAAGATATTTAGAACGTTCTGAAAGTGAAATTGTAAATGCATTATATATCATTACAACAGAGGCGATTGTTATTATTGCAACTAAAAGTATGGCGAAACCTAAAACTATTTTTGTTGAGTATTTTATGTCAGTTTCATCATTTTTAAGCACATCACAATGCCGGAACCCAAATTAAACATTAAATGTTGATGAATTGATTTTGAAGAAAGTGTAGATAATTCTTTATATTTTTCCCATGAAAAATCGTTAAGCAGTAAACAGACAGTTACATTGTCGTTAGATTTAAGTGTTCTTTCATCTAAATATGTTATACTCTTCCCTGTTCCTGAAGAAGATGGATCTAAAAAGCCGGTGATTTTAAAAATTTTGGTCTGTTTATTTTCGCCAAATTTATATTCCACATAATTAGAGTATTTCTCAGGACTTATGGCATAGCCAGATTTTTCGTATGTTACAGAGATTTGATCGCCTATTTTATATTTTTTAAAGTTTTCTGGCAGAACTATCTCTAATTCATTTTGGGGCCAGGTTCCGGCAGATAATTTATCGGACATCATGTTAAATGCATTTTTGCTGTAAAAGTTGAGGTCAACAACCTGGCTGTGCTTTTCTTGCCCAGTTTGATCAAAAGAATTTATAACCATAATAGCATCTTCTCCGAGCAAACAAAATTTATTTAAATCTCTAACATTGGTTAGGTGTGCTATTTGACTAGCAGGAACGTTATAAAAATAAGCATTGTAGCTGCCATTGGTTTGAATTGCGAAATCTTTAGCAAAACCAAATGCAGCTTTAAAGCAAGCAACTACCGATGTAAGCATTGCAACCGAAACAGCAATGCCCAGTACGGTTGCAATTGAACGTTTTATGTTCTTTTTTAGTTGTGCAGTTACTATTTTATTAATTACTTTCATTAACGTCTCACCTCATCGTTTACAATTTTACCATCTGTTATTGTTATTATTCTATCCGCTTGCATGGCAATTTGTTCGTTATGGGTGATTAAGATTAATGTTTGTTTGTGCTTTTTATTTGAATCTTTTAGCAGTTTTACAACTTCTGCACTGTTTTTACTATCTAAATTTCCCGTTGGTTCGTCTGCCAGAACAATTGACGGAGCTGTAAAAAGTGTCCGGCCTACCGATACTTTTTGTTGCTGCCCGCCAGAAAGCTGATTGGGCAAATACTCGGTTTTATCTGCAATACTTAGGTAATTAACCATCTCTTTAAACTGAGTTTCATCTACCTGGCGATTATCTAATAGTAGCGGTAGTTCGATATTTTCTTTTACGGTTAGAACTGGAATGAGATTATAAAGCTGATAAATTAACCCAACCTGACGGCGCCTGAAGATAGCGAGCTGAGTATCGTTTAAAGCACAGATGTCTTCACCATCAATGAATACTTTACCGCTTGTAGGTCTATCTACCCCACCTAAAATGTGCAACAATGTGGATTTACCTGAACCAGAAGCACCGACAATAGCTACAAATTCACCCCTATCTACACTAAAAGATATATCGTTAAGGGCATAAACCGCATTTTCTCCCTTACCATAAACTTTTGATAAATGCTCAACTTTTACTATATTCATGTTGTAAACAACCTCCATTTAGTTTTTTATAAGTTTATAGTAATGCAGTTAAATGACATTAGCGTGACTTTTTGGTGACATGAATGTCATAATTGATTCTAAACTATGCAAATAAAAAAATATCCCCTGCTGCAAACAGAGAATATTTTTATTAATTCAGTTTTAATTTAGTAATTCGCTTACCATATTTTTTATACTGCTAATGTCTTCATCTTTAGGGCTCCAAAGAGGTGCAACACCAGTATCTACAACTTTAAATTTAGCCTCCTGTAGCTCTTTTTGCAGTATTTTTACACTTTCACCGCTCCAACCATAACAACCAAAAGCCGCTGCTTTTTTACCTTTGAATTTTAACGACTTTAAATAAGCAAGCCAACCACTAACGCTAGAAGGAATTGAATTTAAGCATGTTGGAGCTCCTACCGCAATGGCCCTAGATTTAAAAACTTCTGCCATCACTTTGGTTTTATCTGACCTAGAGATATTAAAAAGCTTAATTTTGGTATTTGGGTTTTGAATGTTTATTTCGTCTGCAATCATCTGTGCAAGTTTAGTGGTGCCACCC
>JBJEZM010000116.1:0-7420 GCA_051887395.1 Oscillospiraceae bacterium
GCATATTAGAAGTTTTTCGGAAGAAATGCTGAACGTTATATGGGAAGCAGAAACAGGATGATGAATTTTGAATAAATCGAAAGCAGTATGGTTCTTAAAAGAATGCAAACTTGCTCGAGGATAGCGGCTTTATATTGAATTCCAGACGAGCATATTGAAGTTGAAAGCTCAGCTTTAAATAAGGTTGTAGCAGCTTATTCGGAACTGAAATTTGAGGAGCACAAGTTCCCAATTATATATTCAATTTTTTGTGTAGACGTTGAGGATAGTACTGATCTGAGATTATTTAGATTCGCAATTGAGATAGACGGACCGTATGCTGAAGAACATTGTATAAAACTTTGTGAATATGCATCAAGAATAGCACCATATCTCCTTTTAGAGACTGTGTTTATTGAAAAAGAAGGTAGTGGAATAAAAGTAAGCTTAAGCTATGATGCAATTGTTGATTTAACATCTACAGACATAAAAAACTTCCGAAAATGATATCTTCTTTATTATCTTGTGGTCTTATGCTGATTGCAAGAAGAGGATATGAAATATGAAATAGGAACGGGAAACTATGAAGTTTTGGAAAATGAAGCATTGTTTTTAGGTGATATGGATAAGCTGACGAGTATGGCTAATTAAAAACAGGAAGGAAAATCAATTATGGTAAATGGTAAAATTTTCCATTTTGAAAGAAACAGGTTTTATTGTGGTAAGTTGTTGACATCTAACGATTTTAGAGATGAACAAGGTATTTTAATAATAAAAGGCATTTTTTGAACAAAATGTTATTCGGTTCAGGTATTATTAGTGGTTTTAAAACATATGCAGTGGATGATATTACCTTGATGATTGAATCTGGAGTGGCAATAGATTCTTTGGGCCGCGAGATAGTGTTAGAAAAACCTGTAATTAAAAAACTTCCTACTGTAGATGGTTTTGGGGATGTTAGAAGTAATAAGTTAAAACTCTATGTTGAATATGCAGGAAAAGAAATTAACTCTGTGTACGCTCTGGTTAAAAATGATGAAAGAAAAGAGTATGAATACAACAGGATTGTTAAAGGGGCTCGTTTTTTTGTTCAAGATGCAGATGAAAGTGAGCGCATTTTTGAGGTAGATGAAAGGTTTATAGAATCTAAAATATTGTTTGCAGGTAAAAACTTTGAGTTGGTACTTAAGGTACCAAAATTTGCTTGTAAAGATTTTAATTTTAGGGTTGTTGCACAGCTGAAAAAGCTTTCTGATGCGAATGTTGATTTTTCGAGTGAATTTATGCTACATGTGCCAGGGTTTATTAATGAACATAGCGATAATTGTATTGTGTTTAAAATAAACAAGGTAAAATTAGCCGCAGGTAAAATGCTTGAGCTTGTGCAGGATATAAGAGCAGAGGGTGTGCTAACATCTAATGCAACCACTTTTGTTATTAAAGAAAGTTCGGCAAGGTTCTCTAGTGGAGCAGAGACATCAACTTTGAAGAAAAATGTATTTGTAAATGTAGGAATCCGTGACGCAGAACCATTTGATATTATTAGGGAGTAAGTTGCTGATCTTTCGATGGAACGTATTATGGTTGATGTAAAAAAGTTTAGAATAAGAAAAAAAGGCCTTTTAGCGGGGACGTACGATGTTTTAGATTTTAAAGATGGTAATATGATTAAACAACCAAAAACCGAGTATTGCAGCTATATTTCTAAAGTGCTAGATAGTTATAAAAATGGTTCAGAATGGGGTAGATTAATTTTAAATTTGTAGTCTATACATTAGCGCAAGATTATGGTATAATGAACTATAATAATACAAATTATAATCTTTCAGAATTTATAGCAGATAAACGAATCCCTTCTGCAGAAAAATTCAACGCTTTTAAACTTGCTGGTGCACAAATAAACAATAATGCAGATGATATTTTAATATTTAATCAGAACGGCAGATATTTTATTTTGAAATACAAATATTTTCACGCGAGCCGGTAGAGTTTTTGGAATTTGATGTTATGTTCCCAAGAGAAACGCTCCTGCAATATTTACCAGAGGTATATAGCACAGAAGGTGGGGATTTTTTCGAACGTTATATGTCTATACTTGGCTCTATAATTTATGATAAAAAAGAGCAAATAGGCAAACTGCCAGATTATTTAAATATAGTAAATATAGATAGAACACCAGCAGGTATTCTGCCAATGTTTGTACGCTGGCTTGGTGTCAATTGTGACATTAGTTTTTGAAGCCAGAGCAGATAAGAAAATTGCTTAAAATGGCAAGAAATTTAAGTGCATACGAAGGTTCCAAGGAACTATATTTTTTAGGGGAAAGGCCAATTATTGTAGAGCAGTTTAAATGGCAGAATTATAACGGGATAAAGCGGCAAAAAAAATTGCCAAAATATTTATGGCACAAAAAGCAATGAATTTACAGTGCTTATAAAAAACTTATAAAAAATAAGATTAGCGAAGCAACTTTTTTACATTTTAAAAATTTGTTAGATATGTTCTCACCGTTAAAAACAAAAGCACGCATAATCTGTTTAGACAAAGAAAGCCAGTTAGATAGATATACATATATGGATATTAATGCAAAGTTAACAGATAAACCTTTTAGCACATTGTGTGATAAGAATCAAACATTCGACTCAGATTTTGTTTTTGGTTGAATTTAAAAACAATCAAAAGAGAGGTGAAGTCGGTATGGAGAAGGAAAATAAAAAAATGGTTTTATGCGAAGAATGTGGAGAGGAACTCGAAAAATCGGCTAATTTCTGCCCTAATTGTGGTGCTCGAAACTCCAATAAAAAGGCTAAAGGCTGCAAAGTGTGTTTAATATTTTCTGTATTAATCATTGCAGGAACAGTTGTGTTATTGGTAAGCAATAGTAAAGAGAGTAAAAAATTCTACAAAAAGATGGAGAAGAAATTATTTTAACAAAAAAATTAGAGTCAAATGTTTGGTTTTGTTAACAAAGAATTTAGAACTAATACCTCAGCTGGTGCACTAAAGTGTGCTGGCTTTGTTAGTGGCAATAATAAAAATATTACAATAAAATGATAACTTGTTATTTTGTTTGACAAACATCAGGCATATTTAGTATAATCATTACGGTAAGGTTTTAATTTTAAGGGAGAAAATATAATGTTTAAATTTAAAAAGAAAAAAGAGCAAGTAAACCAGATAGAATTAACTGCTATGCATGCTCAAGAGGTAATAAAAGAAAATAAAAATCAATTAAAAGATGAGTGCGCTGGCTTACCTGAACTTAACAAAACTGCAAGTGTGGTGGCAGAGTCTTTTAAAACTAAGATGTCAAAAAAAATCAAGTTAAAAACAGCAATTATTTTAATTTTAGTTGCGGTATTTTTAGTAGAGGGTTCACATTTATTTTATTATTTTAAGGATCGGGATTTTTATAAATTTATTGATGAACTTCGTACTATAAACCATATAATTGATAAAAATTATATTTATAAAATAGATAAAGAATATATGTATACCAATGCTTGCAAAAGCTTTGTAAACAGTTTGGGGGATAAACATTCTAGTCTTGTGAGCAAAAAAGAATTAAACTCATTAGATTTGGGAATAACCGAAATGTTTGGCACGGGTTGTAAAATTAGAATGCTAGAATTTGCGGATAGGCCAGGTGAATATTATTTCCAAATTACTGACGTTCAAAAAGATTCACCGTTAGAGAAAGCAGGTTTTTTACCGGGTGATGAAATATTAAGGGTTAATAATTTTGTATCTTCAGCATATTATAACAAAGTATATTATAACAACGAGAACACAGATTATGATATTGTGCCTGTGAAAACGGATAAGGAACATTCAATTTGTTTTTTAGCAGGTTTAGGAGATTTTACTTTAGTTGACGAGAATACAGAGTATAATATATTGTGCAACAGTAATTTAGAGAATATGTATGGCTTGCTAGATATGCTGTCGCAAAAGCAGAAGAGAGATGTTCTTGATCGTAGTGTTTATATAGAGTATGTAAGATTTAATCCGGAAACAGAGCGGAATGATATATATTGTGAAACGGTTCAAAAAAACAAATTGAAGGCGAATTCTGTAAGTTATAAAGTGCTTAAAGAGCAGAATATAGGCTATTTAAAACTTTCCTCTTTCAAAATAAATTCAGGCCAAGAGTTTATCCAAGCTTTAAACGCCTTGTTAGAGGCAGGAGTTGACGGAATTGTTTTGGACCTTCGCGGAAACCATGGCGGCAGTGTGGATGAATATAATAAAATTATTACACAGTTAATTAAAAAAGGACCGTTATATCATTTTGAGGGTTGCGACTTTAAGGAATGTATATCCGCTACGGGGAAGAACTTTAAAACAGATATAAATATTGCAGTGCTTGTAAATAAAGAATCTGCAAGTGCTTCAGAGATGTTGGCGGCGAATATGAAAACTCATAACCGTGGTTTGGTTATTGGTGAAAGAACTTATGGCAAAGGAGTTGGACAAGGTGTTTTTTGGCTTAAAAATGGTGATTGCTTGTTTTTGGTGGATAAGTTTTGGTATGCTATGCCAGGCAAGTTAGATATTGATCAAACAGGTGTTGAACCAGATATATGTGTAGAGAGCACCAATCTAAATGATGATAATTTTGCTGTTTACGGTTACGATATTCCACTAACAGAGGCGGTTGATTATTTGACTAAAAAAGTAGAGCAAAAAGGGAGTGAACAGACAGATAAACAAAAGAATAAAACAGAAAAAAGCTAGTTAAAACAAAGGAGTGGATCTGCAAGCGATGAAGTTAAATAAAACATGTGCAGTAGTTCTTGCAGCGGGGAACGGCAAACGTATGCAGTCTGGAAAACCAAAGGTTTTTTGCGAAGTACTTTTTAAACCGCTAATTGGTTGGGTGCTGCAAAACTGCAAAGACGCAAATATATTAGATATATGTTTGGTATGTTCCGAAGATGGCTTGTTGAAATTTAAAGAACTTTTTGGCAGCACAATAAAATATACTTTGCAGAATCAAAAGTTAGGTACGGCACATGCGGTTTTGCAGGCTAGCGGCTTTTTAAAAGCCAGCCAAAGTGACGATGTGTTAGTTTTATTAGGTGACGTTCCCTTTTTAGATTCTAAGGCTATAGAAGAAAGCTATATAAAGCACAAACAGGAAGAAAATCAAGCTACAGTAATTGCTGCAACATTAGCTGATCCTTTTGGCTATGGTCGAATAGATGAAATGGACGGCAAAGTTACGATAGTAGAAGAAAAGGACGCCACAGATGCACAAAGAGCTATAAAAAAAGTCAATTCCGGCGCAATGTGGTTTAACATAAAAGCATTGCTTAGTGTTTTAAAAAAGGTAGATAATGACAATGCAAACAAAGAGTATTATATTACAACAGCGGTTAACATTTTAAAAAGAACCGGTTGTTATGTAGCGCAGGATGATGGAATAATTTTAGGTGCGAATACGAATCAGCAGCTATTTAAACTTAACGAGGTTGCACGAAACAGAATAATTTCACAAAACATTGAACAAGGTGTAGAATTTATTGCCAAAGATGGTGTGGTTATAGGTCCGGATGTTACAATTGGCAAGGGAACTTTAATCTTCCCGAATGTTACCGTTAAAGGGCATTGCAATATTGGTGTAAATTGTGTAATCACTTCGGGTTCGTTTATAGAAAATAGTAACATTGGAGATAACTGCGAGATAAAATCTTCATATATCTTGAACTCTGAGCTGAAAGATAATATTAAAGTAGGACCTTTTGCACAAATAAGACCGGGCAGCTCTATTGCAGATTATGTTAAAATCGGCAATTTTGTAGAGGTAAAAAATTCGAATGTTGATACAAAAACCAGCATAGCTCATCTAACTTATATTGGCGACAGCAATATTGGCGCGAGGGTTAACTTTGGTTGTGGTTGCACCACAGCAAACTACGATGGTGAAAAAAAACACAGAACAACTGTTGCAGACGATGCTTTTGTGGGCTGTAATGTCAGTTTAATTGCTCCGGTGAATGTTGGTGAAAGAGCCTTTATTGCCGCTGGGAGTGTAATAACAAAAGACATTTTAGCAGATGATTTTGCAATTGCGCGTGCGAAGCAGATTACAAAAACAAAATATATGCAAAAAAAGAAAGAGAAGAAAAATGGCTGATATTTTAGGTGAATACGATGTTGTGGTAATTGGTGCAGGGCATGCGGGGTGTGAAGCAGCTTTGGCGGCGGCAAGGTTGGGGTGCCATGTTGGGCTTTTCACAATCTCTTTAGATAGTATAGCAAATATGCCGTGTAACCCTTCTATTGGCGGTACTGCAAAAGGGCACCTAGTGCGAGAGGTAGATGCTTTAGGAGGGCAGATGGGCAAACTTGCAGATAAGACTATGTTGCAATCAAGAATGTTAAATTTGGGCAAAGGGCCGGCTGTGCATAGTTTAAGGGTGCAGGCGGATCGTATGAAATACCACCAAGAGATGAAAAACACCTTAGAATTGCAGCCTAACCTTGAACTCAAGCAGGCGGAGATAAAAGATATAAAAGTAGATAGCAATAATTCAGTATGTTCGGTGGTTACAACATTTGGTGCGCAGTACAGTACAAAGACGGTAATTATTTGTACGGGAACTTATTTAAAAGGTAAGATTTTCATAGGTAATAACACATTAAAAAGTGGGCCAGACGGTATTCATCCGGCGCAGGAGCTCACAGATTGTTTAAACCGTTTTGGAATTACTACCAGGCGCTTTAAAACGGGGACACCGGCAAGAATTTTAAAAAGCAGTATAGATTTCTCTAAGCTAGAGGAACAACACGGCGATGAAAAGATTGTGCCATTTTCATTTGAAACAAAACGTAGACTAAAAAACAAAGTGCTGTGCCATATAGCTTACACAAATGCACACACACACGATATAATACTAAAAAACATTAAAAAATCTGCGATGTATTCCGGTAATATAAAAGGAGTAGGACCAAGATATTGCCCAAGTATAGAAGATAAAATTGTTCGTTTTGCAGAAAAACCTCGCCATCAGCTGTTTGTGGAGCCACTAGGCCTTAACACGCAAGAAATGTATATTCAAGGCATGTCCACCTCATTGCCAGAAGCTGTGCAGCTTGAGATGTATAGGTCGCTGGAGGGATTTGAGCATGCGCAGATTATGCGCAGTGCTTACGCAATTGAATACGATTGTTGTGACCCTCTAGATTTGCAATCAACGCTTGAATTTAAAAATATAAGCGGTTTATTTGGAGCGGGTCAGTTTAACGGCACAAGCGGATACGAAGAGGCGGCGGCGCAAGGGCTGGTTGCGGGAATTAATGCTGCACTTAAAGTTAAAGGCGAAGAGATGCTGGTTTTACCGCGTTCTAGTTCATATATAGGCACTTTAATTGATGATCTGGTTACAAAGGGCTGTAGTGACCCATACCGTATGATGACTTCTCGGTCTGAATATAG
>JBJEZM010000117.1:0-7403 GCA_051887395.1 Oscillospiraceae bacterium
CAAATAAATATATTAAAAAAACTCAAGAACAAAATGCAGATGGTAGTTATGAGATTATTACTGCAGATTTTCGTAAATACTTGTGTATAGAAGATTCTATTGCAGACCACAGTGCATATCTGCTTGGTGCAAAAAATGGCAGCGAATTACGTTATGTTGGTTTAAAAGGTTGCACAGACTATAAGAAGGCAATACAGATTATTAAAGATGGGGGCTATGCCACAGACCTTTCTTATGTGCAGAAATTGTGTTCAATTATTGAGCGCTATAATCTTACACAATTTGATATAAGGCGAGATTCAATGTCAACAAAGTCTAGAAAGAGCAAAAATACACGCAAAAAAGCAAAAAGAGTAAAGAAATCAATGCGAAGTTAGTATTTTAGTTAGAGATAGAATGTTAGCTATAATGATTTTTGTAAATATGTAGCTGCAAAAATGGATTAACATTAATATATTATTAATTAATAATTGCAAAAAGTTAAAAAGGGAGGGGTAGTTGCTTTTTTTAAAAAGATGTGATATTATAATAATATTGTGTGACTAATAAACTAATAATATGTAAACGCATAAGTATAACACTTTTGGGAAGAAGGGAAAGATTTGAATTTATTAAATGACCAAGTTTTAGCATTAAATGAATGTTGTTTAAATAAATTTTACACAGAAGGGCAGGTTGCAACAGAAAATTTGGTTAATAGTAGTACTCCCAAATATAAAAAGAAGGTGGCATCTTGCTCAGCTGATTTTTTAAAAGAATTCAAAGATGTTAGAGAGTTACTTAGCGGAAGGTACAAGCATGATATAGAATTTAAAATGGAAGTTAAGCAAGAAGATGGCCTTAAAATGCAAAGAGATGAAAATAACGTAGATCGCGATGAAGAATCAGTTAATTTAACAAGGGCAAATTTTGGCTATAAATGTGCGGCAACTTGTATAAATAGTAGGCTTACTATGCTTGGAACGGTAATCAATTCAAAGTGATGGTTGAGGAGGTATTTGCATGGGATTTTTATCTGGATTAAATACGGCAGCTTCTGGAATAATGGCAAGTAAAGCAGCGTTGGATGTTACTACACAAAATCTAGTGAATCAACAAGTTGGTGGTTATAAAGGTAAAATTTCAATATTAAAGTCAGAAGGCAGTTTAAATTTTGAAGATGAATTTAATTCTGTTAATATAAGGAATTCTACTAAAGAAAGACGGCTTTCTAGAAGATCATCTTTTTCTGAAAGTATCTCTAAAAAACAGAAGGGTGTGTGCATAGACAAAGTTATGGAAAATGAAACACCTGTGGATTTAGTTTACGACCCAACAAATCCTTTGGCAAATGAAGAAGGCTATGTTGAGGGTTCAAATGTGAATACTACAAAAGAAACTATTGATATGATGGAATATAAAAAGCTATTTGAAGTTTCAGCGGCAGCTTTTAATACACAAAAGTCTATTCTTAACACAGGGCTTAAAATTGGTGAAAAATAATTTCGAAGCAGCTCTAGTTAATAGGTTTAGAGAGGAATGTTAATATTGGATTTAGAAAGGGCAAGTATAGGCAAAGCAGATTTTTTAAAAGACGGAATTAATGCTTTAGATGACAAAATGAAGTTTGACTCAGGTTTATCGCAAATTGGTCAGAGATTTTCGCAGGCTTTAGAAGAAGCAGAAGGCCTTGAGTTTGATGAAAATGATGCTGTTCAATTTGAACTTGATGTTGATACTCAAGGAGGTTCAGAGAGCAATAATTTAATGCTTGATGAAATGCGGGTAGCAATTCAAAGCTGTAGAAATCAGGAAGAACTTTGTGCACAAGATTCTTTTGATATGTTAAACGGCAAGGAAGTAAATATACATAATATGATGGTAAATTTAAAGAAAGCGGAACTACAAACTCAATTTGTGGTAAATGTAACAAACAAATTAGTGAATGGGATAAATGAAATATTAAGAATAAATGCATAGATAGATGGTTTAATATTTTGCCTTTGACTGGGAGTTTATTGGTATGAAATTTAATTTTAAAGAATTATTGCAAAAGGCTAAAGATTTTTGGAATGGATTAGAAAAGAAGAAGAGAATTTTATATCTTTCTGCGGTGGGTGGAGCAGTAGCGGTTGCTGTTATACTAACAGCAATGTTAGCTAGTTCTAATTCAAGAGTTAGCTTATATAAAGGACTAGGTGCTAATGAAGCAAACCGTGTTGCAGGCAGATTAAGAAAAGCGGGTATTAATGCCCAAGTGGATGATAATGGAGCAGTAACAGTGCCTAAAAATGAAGTAGCCAATTCAGAAATGCAGCTTTCTTTGGATGGCTATACAAGGGCACCATATAGTTACGATATTTTTAAGGAAGGCAATTCCTTGCTTTCGTCAGATAGTGAAAAGAAAGCATATCTGCTTTTTGAGATTCAAAATAGAATTGAAAGTGCTATAAAAACAATAGAGGGTATAGATGATGCTATGGTAACAATTGCGTTGCCAGAAAACGACTCATTTGTGTTAAGTGAGGATAAGGAAAAGCCAAGCGCATCGGTAAAATTAGTTATAGGAGGCTTGGTTCCGAATATAACTCCAAAACAAGTAGCAGGGATAAAAGTTCAGGTAGCAAGAAGTGTGCCGGGGCTTGAAGTGGATAGAGTTGCAGTGCTCGATAATTATGGTAATCTGTTGGAAACAGATGCTGAAAGGAACACTGAAAAAGATATAGACTTTATGAAGATGAAAGATAAAGTGGACAGCAGTATTAGGGAAAAAGTGCTTTCACTTTTGGTGCCAATGTTTGGTAAAGATAACGTTAAAGTTGCAGCAAACAGTGTTTTAAATTATGACAGCAGAAAAACTAAAGAAACAAGCTACACACCGGTGGTAGGAGATAATGGAATAATTCAGCATAGAGAAGAGATATCAATTTCTGAAGAGTCTGGCAAAACACAGAATGCAGATGTGGGTTTAACAGAGGGCAATGCAGAGATTTCCACTTATCCAGAACAAGCAAACCAAAATGAAAGTGCTTCAACTTCTAAGCGTGATATTTCTGAAGATTATTTAATTAATAAAAAAGAGGAGCAAACAGTAAAAAATACCCCAACAGTTGATGTAATTTCAGTAGCGGTGGCAATAAATCAAGAAGAGATGGCAGAACAGCAGAAAGGGGAACTAAGGAGACTTGTTGCATCAGCTGCAGGGATTTCTGAAGATAGGGTGGAGCTTTGTAGTATGAAGTTTACAAGTGTTACAGGGTTAGATAGCAGTATGACGGTTGGTGAGATCTTTAAAACGCCTTTAGGTAGGGTTATTTTAGTATTATCGTTAGTTGTGGTTTTATTGTTGCTGGCTTTACTTATATTTATGATAAGAGCGCGTAATAAAGCAAAGAGAAGTAGTTCTGCGCAACAAGAAAGTATACCAGAGATGACTTTAGAAGAGTTTATGAATTCAACAATACCAAATAATGAAACTCAAGTAAGTGAAAATAGTTTGCAAAACATGAATGAACGGCTCGAGTTAGATACAGCAAATGAACAAAACAGAAATTCTAGTGCTGAAACGTTAAAGCAACAAGAACCAGACAATGAGCGAGTTGAAGAACAAGAGAATAATGTGCTAGAAAATGTTTTAAAGTTTGTAGATGAAAATTCTGAAATAGCATCACAATTTATTAAATCTTGGCTTAGAAGTGAGGATGTAACAAAAGATGATTAAATTATCTGGAAAGAGAAAAGCTGCTATAATAATAGTTATGCTGGGCAAAGAAAGCGCTTCTAAAATCTTAAAACATTTCAATGAAGATGATGTTAAAAGCCTGAGCTTTGAAGTTGCTAGATTAGGTGATATTAGCGATGAAGATATGAATAACACGTTGCAAGAATTCTATTCAATTTGCCTCTCTAAAAAAATGTTCGCAGAGGGAGGGATGGATAGTGCACGTGAGATTTTAGAAAGCGCATTTGGTCATAAAGTTGCAGATGGCTATTTAAAGCAAATAGATGAGATGATGAGTTCAAGCACGGCACACAATTTAATAAAAAGTTTTGATGAACAATCGCTATTAAAGATCATTAAAGGCGAACATCCGCAAACAGTGGCTTTTATACTATCCAATGCAAAGCCAGAGCAAGTCTCAGCGGTAATTTCAAAATTACCTAGAGAGGTGGGTATTGATGTTATTGCACGAATTGCAAAAATAGGCAATGTTTCAAAAGTAGTATTAAAAGAAATTGAAAAGCTAGTTTCAAAGAAATTAAAAGACACTATTTCTGATGGTAGTGATAATGAAATAGATGGCCTTAAGTATGTTACAGATGTTATGAACAATGTAACTTTAAATATAGAAAAAACAATTCTAGAAGGCATCTCTGCAAAAGACCCAGAACTTAGCGATAAAATTATGAAGAAAATGTTTGTCTTTGAAGATATTATTGTACTCGATCCACAGTCTTTACAGAAAGTTTTGCGCTCAGTAGATAAAAAAGATTTAGCGTTGGCCGTTAAAGGTGCAAGCCCAGAAATTGTACAATATATTTATTCAAACCTTTCTTCTCGTGTAGTAGAAAGTGTAAAAGAAGAGATCTCTTATATGAGGAATGTAAGAATATCTGATGTTGAATCAGCACAGCAAAATATTGTTCAGCTTATAAGAAGTATGATGAAATCTGGTGAATTAATTGTAGATAAATCCGGAAAGGATGGTTTGGTTGGCTAAGATTATAAAGTCGGCGTCGATCAAGATGACAGAATCGGTACTGCCACAAAAAGCAAAAGTGGCAGATGTTATATTTAATAATAATTTTGAGACGATAACTGAGAATATTGAATTCAACGGAGATGCATACGCATTAAACCGAATGGAAGAAGCCGCATTTAAAATTGACCAATTAAAAAATAGAGTAAAAGAAAAAAACATAGCCGATGTACAAAAAACAATAGATATAGCTTCTAAATTGCTCGAAAATGCCGAATCGATTTTAGCAGATGCTCGTATTGCTTATAAAAAAGCAATACAAAAAGGTCGAGAAGAAGCAAAAGTTATTATGGCAAAAAATAAAGGCAATTTAACAAAGATAGAAAGAAAGTTAAGAAAACGTTTAAAAGATGGCTACCACCGAGGACTATGCAACGGTTATGAGGAAGGATTTGCTCTAGGTAAGGTGGTTGGGCAAAAAGAGGCACAAGAACAGTTACTTGAAGCGTGCAATAAATTAGAAGAAATTGCTACCTATATAAATATTAAACAGGCAGACATTTTAAAAGAGTATGAAGAAGATGTAATAGATTTAGTATTTAGTATTGCTCAGAAGGTTACCGCAACCACTTTAAAAAAAGATGAAAACACTTATATTAAAATAATAAAAGCCGCAATTAGTAATTTAAAAGAGCCTAAGTGGGTTGAAATTGTAGTAGCAGATTCAGGGGTTGCAAAAAAGATTCTAGCTAATGAAAATATTCTTAAAGAAGCAATAAATTCTTGTGAGAGCTTTAAGGTAAATGTTTCAGATAACTTTGAAGAAGGTAAAATTTTAATAGAAACTCCTACAGAGTTTATAGAAGCTACGCCAGAAGAGCAGATTAAAAATATTAGAAAAAAATTTAAGGAATTGCAAAACGAATAAACATAATAATAAACACCAACTGATTATCAGTTAGTGGAGGGCAACTTGAATGTTGAATTTTTTGAAATATAATGAGGTTTTAAAAAGTAAAGATTTTTTTAGCTATAAGGGCAAAGTGAACCAGGTTGTTGGTCTAACTATTGAATCAACTGGTCCTAAAACACGAATCGGAGATATTTGCAAAATATATGCTAACAAAGCCAATCATAAAATTTATCATGCCGAAGTGGTTGGCTTTGAGGGCGATAAAGTTTTGCTTATGCCTTATGAAGATATTAACGGTGTAGGGCTGGGCTACCTTGTAGAGAACACAAAAAGAAAGCTAGAAATACCTGTTGGAGAAAATCTTATAGGCAGAATAGTAAACCCTTTAGGGGAACCTATAGATGATAAAGGCAAAATTAAAGCAGAGGCTAATTATTGTGTTGCAGCAGAAAGCAAAAACCCTCTGGAGCGCCCCAGAATAAAAGAAATTTTGCATTTTGGAATTAGAGCTATAGATGGTCTTTTAACTATAGGCAAAGGTCAAAGAATGGGTATATTTGCAGGAAGTGGTGTTGGCAAAAGTACACTTATGGGAATGATTGCCCGCAATGTTACAGCAGATGTTAATGTTATTGCTCTTGTGGGGGAAAGAGGAAGAGAAGTTAGAGAGTTTGTAGAAAAAGATCTGGGAGAAGAAGGTATGCAAAGGTCTATTTTGGTAGTAGCAACTTCAGATCAACCTGCTATGATGCGAGTTAAATGTGCTATGGTTGCTTCTGCTATTGCAGAATATTTTAAAGATAAAGGCAAGGATGTTCTGCTTATGATGGATTCTTTAACCAGGTTTGCAATGGCGCAGCGAGAGGTTGGATTGGCAGCAGGGGAACCTCCGGTGGCAAGAGGATATACACCATCAATTTATGCGGCTTTGCCAAAATTATTGGAGAGAGCTGGGAATTTTAAAAACGGTTCTATAACAGCGCTTTACACGGTTTTGGTAGAAGGTGATGATACTAACGAACCAATATCAGATACCGTTAGAGGCATTGTGGATGGGCATATTATTTTATCTAGAACTATGGCGGTTAGGAACCATTATCCAGCGATAGATATTTTATTGAGTATTAGTAGATTGATGGGTGATATTGTAGATTCTGAAGAGAAAAAACTGGCAAGTGAAATTAGGGAATTACTTGCTATATATTACGCAAATTATGACTTAATTATGATAGGGGCTTATAAACCAGGAACTAACAGCAAATTAGATAAAGCTGTTAATAAAATAGATAAGATAAATGAATTTTTGCAGCAAAAAGTATCAGAATCTTCTACACGCGGTGAAGTTATTGAAATGATGAAGCAAATTATAAATTAAAGGTATGATAAAATTTGAAAAAGTTCAATTTTTCGTTGCAAAAAGTGCTGGATTACCGTAAACAATTATTAGAAGTGGAGCGCAATAAGTTAAAACTAATTAATGCTAAAATTTTGGATATTAAACAAAAACGCACGGAACTTAATAGAGAATATGAGACCCAAAATAGCCAATTTGAAAAAGATGCTAAAAATGGTTTGCAAGCAATGGAATACCAAACGCGCCAAGATTATTTAACTAGTTTATTAGAAAAAGATAGTAAGTTATTATCTTTGTTGAAAAAAATAGAAAAACAACAAAAAGAACAGACTAAAGTAGTTATAAGATCTAATCAGAATGCTTTAATTTTGGAGCGTTTAAGAGATAAAAAAATAGAAGAATACAACAAAGATATGTTAAAAGATGTCGAAAAGATGATAGATGAGTTTATTAATAG
>JBJEZM010000118.1:0-1937 GCA_051887395.1 Oscillospiraceae bacterium
TGCCCCATTTTAATCATATCTTTACGAAAAGGCCCACCTAATACTGCGATTACAGCTTTTATAATAACCGATTTCCCTGTCCCTGTTTCACCTGTAAATATATTAAGTCCTTCGGTAAATTTAACGTTTGCTTCGTTAATTATTGCAAAATTTTTTATATGCAGTTCCGATAGCAATTTTTCACCACCTACTTAAACCTCTAACATCTCATGCAACGAAGATTCAAATTGCAACGCACTTTCATCGTCATCAAAAATAACTAATGCCGTATCATCGCCTGCTATTGTGCCTAGCATCTCATTATCTTTCAAAAAATCTATAGCCATACAAAGTGCTCCGGCGCCGCCAGATGTGCATTTTAACACAATTAGATTCCTTACCACATGAATTTCTAAAATAGTTTCTTTTAATATTTTTATATGTTTGTTCACTTGAGCAGGGTCATAATTATTAACTTTAATGGATTTAATATATTTAAAATTGCGCGTTCCAGATGTAATTTTAACCAAATTTAATTCTTTAATATCCCGTGAAACAGTAGCTTGTGTAGCTTCAAAACCTTCTGCCTTTAATAACTCTATTAAATGCGCCTGATTCTTCACCGACATTTCGTTAACTAATTCCGAAATTCGTTGTTGCCTAGCCCGCTTTTTTCTGTTTTTTTTCATCTTACATCAACCTTTGGTTTTATTCCTATTCCACTTTATAACCAAAAACTCCCCTAAATAAAACTCAAAAGTTAATTAAGCTCTTTGCAAGCATCACTTACCACATTTTCTATTATATCAGAAAATTTCATATTTTCCAATACATTTTTAGCTGAATTCTTGCGGAATAATTGAAAATAAATTAAGTATTCAATATTTCCCTTTGTTCCTTTAATAGGCGAAAATGTAAGGCCTAACAACAAAGCATTCATACCAGATAAAAAATCTATGATTTTATTCAATATTTTTTTATGCAACTTTGCATCTTTCACAATTCCTCCTTTCCCTACCTCTACTTTTTCCGCTTCAAATTGTGGCTTTATTAAACACACAAACTCACAACCATCTGCAACCAACGCACTTGCAGGCGGCAAAACCTTTGTTAAAGATATAAACGAAACATCAGCTGTTACAAAATTGATATTAAAATCTTTCACATCTTCTTTGATAACATTCCTAATATTTGTTTTCTCTAATAAAAATACCCTCTCATCCTGCCGCAGCCTCCAGTCTAATTGGCCGTAACCAACATCCACACCAAGTACTTTTTTTATGCCATTCTGAAGCATACAATCAATAAAACCACCAGTAGAACAGCCTATATCCATACAAGTCTTACCTTGCAACGAAATATCAAAAATTTTTATAGCTTTTTCGAGCTTATAACCTCCTCTGCTTACATATTTTAACCTTTCTTCTCTAAGTTCCAGCAAAACACCTTCAGAGTACATATCACCCGGCTTTGTTGCCCGCTCGTTGTTAACATAAATCTGGCCAGACATAATTAAAGCTTGCACACGTTCGCGTGTGGCTTCTAACCCTTGCTCCAATGCTAAAATATCGAGTCTTTTTTTCATCAATTAACTCCTTTAAAATTCAAATCTTGTACCTTTTCTTTGGCAGTTTTAAAGCTTTCTTTGCTTTTGCGTTTAATCACCGTTAAAGATACCTCTTTTATAAACTGCTCAATCGAAGCTGTATCTAAACCCGTTTGCTGGTACTGTTGTTCAATTGAGCCTTGCTCTATAAATTTATCTTGTACTGCTCGCATAAAGAAGTTGGTTTTACTGTCTATTTGATGCAGTTTAACTCCAAATTGTTGTGCAATAGATCCCGTTTTAATTCCTTCTTCTAAAAATACAACTGTGCGGTAATCACTTGCTATTTTTAAAACTTCATTCAAAATAGGGTGTATTTTTATCAATTTAAGTAAAGATACACTTATTCCCA
>JBJEZM010000119.1:0-1853 GCA_051887395.1 Oscillospiraceae bacterium
GTACCTCCGTTTGACTCTATTGCCGTAATGAATGCTTTAAAATTTATAAAAAACGAATCTTCTAAAATTCCAATATTTTTTGTGCTTTCTTGTATTAACGATATACCACTTAAAAATGCGAATCTTGCTGCTGGAGCTCTAGAATATCTTGTAAAACCGATTGATAATTATGCTATGCTTATTCGTGTTTTTAACGTTATAATAGCATCCCAACTTCAAAAAGAAGCTAATATTGATCTGTTTTCAAAGCACTATATAGCTATATAGCCAATAATAGCTTATGTGCTCTCGAAGATTTAGAGTATCTAATTTTTCAAGTATTAAATGAATTTAGCATACCAATTAATATGAATGGATATAATTACTTTTGCAAAGCTATATTATACAATATTTTAAACTTTCCATCTAACATAAGCCTAACTAAACAAATTTACCCAATGGTGGCCAAAGATGTAAACTCTAGTTCAGCTTGCATTGAACATTCTATTAGGCATGCAATTAACACTGCTTGGCAAAACGGCGAAAATAAAAAAATGGCAGAATATTTTGGCAATAAAAGGCCCACTAATATGTTGTTCATTAATTTGATTTCAAAATTAATAACATTAAAAAAAGCGCAAAATCCAAATGTATCATAATTTTATACTCGAATTTTCAAAAAGTACAAAAAATTGAAATTTGCAGCTTTATTAAAACAAAAATTTTATTTTGTTCCACGTGGAACAAATGTTGAAAACTATCTATTGCTTAAGCAATAGATAGTTTTTTGATTATTAAAATAAACATTTTTCAACTTCTAAGCATAAATGATTTTTTAAAATCGCTTCGCACAATATGATTAAAGTTTACACTATATTTTGTGCCCAATCTTTCAGCCTTCTTTTATTATCTTCTTTCACTCTAAAAGAATCTAATACTTTTCTCACAATTTTATTCTTAACTTGATTACTAATTTCTACATTACTTAAAAAGTCAAAAGTAA
The DNA here is from genome assembly GCA_051887395.1 of Oscillospiraceae bacterium. Lineage (GTDB taxonomy): Bacteria > Bacillota > Clostridia > Oscillospirales > Ruminococcaceae > RGIG1955. The sequence continues at coordinate 983 of JBJEZM010000119.1, forward strand.
TCCCTGGAAATTTAACATAGCATGTTGAAACAAGCCAAGCAAAAGCCATATGTGCATAATAAATATCATTTTGGGCTTTTTTAAGCTGTTCTAAAAGTTCATATATGTGTTTATCGTCTACAAAAAAGTTGTTAGCCATCACCAACCCAAATCTAGCTTCAAATTCAAACTTACTTAATATATATGGCTGTATAAAATCCCAAAAACGGTCGAAATTCTCTTTTACCTGCCGTCTTAAATTGGCACAAAAGCTATCACAAATTGACCAATTATTAATCTTATTTACAAATTCATCCACATGCATCAATAGTTCATCTATATCTACTTGCAAATTGCCTATAATTAACCCTTGAAGCATCAGTTCTTCAAACGTTTCCGGAGACGGCTCTTGCAAAAATAGTTGGCCCATTTCATCTTTTGCAAGTTCTTTAGCCATTTTCTTTAAAATTGGCATCCTAACCCCTAATAGATTGTTAACACCGGGTAACAATGCAATTGTAAATTCACGATACTTCGGATCTGCGTAATCCATTAACTGTTTTTTTATTATGTCCATTTACTTAACCCCTTATTATATTTTGAACTGTTCATAAAAAGCGGAATTTTTTACGTTAAATCTCAAGTTGACCCTTAATATAATTTTTTAAACATTCTATTTTTATACGTTCTTGTTCCATGCTATCACGCATTCTAACTGTCACCATACCATCGTTTTGTGAATCAAAATCATAGGTAATGCAAAATGGTGTGCCAATTTCATCCTGCCTTCTATAGCGCTTTCCAATTGAACCAGCTTCGTCAAAGTCGGTTGAAAAATCACACGCAAGCTGTTTTTGTATCTTTTTTGCTTCTTGCGAGAGTTTTTTAGAAA
>JBJEZM010000120.1:0-7010 GCA_051887395.1 Oscillospiraceae bacterium
ATTTGAGTTATGAACACTCGATTTTTTGTATTTGTTAGTTTCTTCGATATGTATGAATTACAGGGCTGACACCCGAAAGGGCGTTGCGGTCGAATATGTGATCAAATCCGCATTCGGGTATCTCAATATACCCTATAAACTTGTAATGAATTGACCTTTGGCAATTTCAAAGGAAAGACTGCCGTCCTCTATGTCATCAGTTAACTTACACAAGTTGGAGTGTTTTATCGAGTACGAGTAGGCGGTCAGTCTGTTTTTGAGATCGGTGTTATAGGTGTTGACCGTAATCCACGGACTTGCTTCATCAAAGAAGATCTCTGTTGTTTTCTGTGACTTTTTCAAGCCTGTTTTAGTCATTTCAAAACTTGAAGAGTTAGGTTTTCTTGTTTTTCAGGCCGCAAAAATTTCCTCAACCGAAATGCGAGGTTTGTCTATTGCGTATGAAACTTTTCCAATAATTGCATTAAACAGAAAAGATGAACCCAGGTCTTGAACTGTGAAAATTCGGCCAAAAACGCCTATCTTGCAAAAAACAAAGAAAAAACAAGCTATTTTTAGAAAGGAGCGTGATGGGCCGATTATAGAAATATCCGAAACTTAACGCAAATAATGTTCTCGATTATTAAGCTTAAAAGGAATAGGCTACGGCTTTTTTGAACTCCAGGTCGAATTCTGCAGCCCGATCTTTTTCAAGCATTTCTGCGACCCGCGCCTTACCGTACTGTTTTTCCATTTCAGCCAGTTGACACTTTATTCAAATCAGCGGGTGATTTGAACTACCTGCGGCACGGTAATAAGCCCTTTGTAACTGATTCCATAGGTCCGTTGTGTGGGTTTGATACAAATCCATTTCAAACGTAAAAAAGTCCGTGATTATATTTGCCAAAAATATAATTTTAATATTTGACTGTAGAAAAGTTATTGAAACCTTGTTAAATTTTCTGAGATATTGTATAATAAAAGTGAAGGAAACTTATATGTCTCCATCTTTATCTCGATTTTATTAAGTTGGTTTTTATAATATGAAAAGAAGGAAATTTTAATGAAGCGTGTATTTTTAATTGTATTGGATAGTTTTGGTATAGGGGCGGCCCCAGATGCTTTTAATTTTGGAGACAACGCATGTTGCAACACTTTAAAAACTGCTTCCAATTCGCAATTATTTAACACTCCTAACATAAAAGAATTAGGCATTTTTAATATAGATGATGTTAGTTCAACAATTCAAGCTATTCCATATCCCAAAGCATCTTTTGCCAAGTTGCAAGAGGCTTCGGCAGGCAAAGACACAATAATTGGTCATTGGGAACTTGCTGGTGTAGTTTCTAAATCTCCACTGCCAGTTTACCCTTTTGGCTTTCCAGATGAGGTTATTAGTGAATTTATACAACAAACGCATCATAATATATTATGCAATAAACCGTACTCTGGTACACAAGTACTGTTAGATTACGGGCCTTTACATAAACAAACCGGTGATTTGATTGTTTATACTTCTGCAGATAGTGTGTTTCAAATTGCTGCTCACCAAGATATTATACCACTTGAAAAACTATATGAATATTGTGAAGTCGCACGCAACATTTTGCAAGGTGAACACGCGGTTGGGCGTGTGATTGCAAGGCCATTTGTTGGACAATATCCCAACTACTTGCGAACGCCTAATAGAAGAGATTTTTCACTTATGCCGCCTCATAAAACCATGTTAAATATTCTGAAAGAAAATCAAAAAGAAGTTATAGCTATTGGCAAGATTTCTGATATATTTGCGCATAGTGGCTGTACTAAATCTGTAAAAACAAAAAACAATCAAGATGGTATGGCAAAGATATTAGAGGTAGCCGATGAAAATTTTGATGGCTTGTGTTTTTTAAATTTGGTGGATTTTGATATGCTTTATGGTCACCGCAGAAATGTGGACGGCTATGCACAAGCGTTAACAGAGTTTGATGAATTTTTAGGTATTTTTTTACCAAAATTAAATAAAGATGATATATTAATTATAACTGCAGACCATGGTTGTGATCCAGGTTGTTCTACGCATACAGACCATACGCGTGAATATGTGCCCATGCTTATTTACGGCTCTAGTGTAAAGTCAGGTGTTAATTTGCACACAAGAACTTCCTTTGCAGATGTTGGCGCTACTATTTTAGATTATTTTGCAATAAACTCATCAGAAATTCAAGGCACATCTTTTTGGAATTCAATTAATGCTTTTTAAAAATCTCTAATAGAACATATAAAGGCAGCGGGTGTGCTTGGTATCCTGCGGGCGTTGAAGGAATACCAGAAAGATTGTAATACATCTTTTATAACCTACAAAACCCACATTCAAAACCCACATTAAGTGGGGGAGATTTCACGAAAAGCGCCGCATTGCTGCGACGCTTTTTACATATTTTTTTAAGCTTAATAATCGAGAACATTATTTGCGTTAAGTTTCGGATATTTTTATAATCGGCTCATTGGGGTTGTGACTGTGAAGTGAGCTGGCTTCGGCGGTTCAGATATGATGTTAGAAGTGTCGTCATACCCCATAGCCTGTGCCTTCAATTCCGTCGGGGGCTTATTTGCTTTAAAGCTGAATACCATTCCGGTGGATGACACTTTTTCAGTCTGCTCAAACTGTATCAGTTCCAGCATAATGTTTCCCTGCCGGTCTGCTAAATGAACGATTTTTCCCTGCGGGGGGATTTAGTTCATCGATTGGCTTCAGGGTAAGCAAAGAGCAATAGAAATTAAGCAATTTTTGTATACCCTTTAATTGTTGTAATATAATTTAGTTTCACAAAAGCCAATATGCGCCGCAAAGCTCGTTAAATCAGCAAATGGTGTTAATATAGTACAAGTTAAAATTGTCATAAAAATGTTTTTAAATTTTAATGTCACAATTATTGCATCCAATTATTTATTTTATTATTTTTCCTTCGTTATAATTAGCACTTGCAGTATAGTATGGACGAGAAAGACCTGATATCAGTTCAAATTTAGCGGCTGAACTATCACATTTAAAAATCTCACCAGTTTGGTGGTTATAGTGTGTAATGCCTGCTAAATCTGTATTACAACCTCATATTATTCCTTCTACATAGCATTCGGAAAGTATACCACTATTACTATTAGTAATACCTGCAGAAGAAATAATACCGTTCACATAGCATTTCCTTATACTCTCACTATTGCTCCCGATAATTCCATAAGCCGTTGTTACGTGTGCTAAACAAAGAAGATCTGCTACAAACTAGAGGTATCTGCTCCACAATATCAAAAAAACTTGAGGCATTTTGAGACGCTCTACCTATTAAAAAGCCATCTAATTCTTGTAAGTTTAAAAGCTGTTTTACCGATTTACTATTAACGGAACCACCATATAAAATTCTAACTTTGTTTGCTGTCTCAGCATTATAAAGCTCTGTGATTGTTTTTCTAATACAGGTTGCCATATCTAAAATATAATCGTTAGATGCACAAGACTCTGCACCCACTGCCCAAACGGGTTCATAGGCAATTAAAACATCTTGCATTTGCTCTTTTAAAAGACTAGAAAGCCCAACTTTTAATTGAATCTCTACAACACTTTTACCCATTTTGCGGCTATATTCATACTCTTGCTCACCAACACATAGAATCGGTTTAATGTGATTTTTTAGCACAGCTTTTAGCTTTTGATTTATTGCTACACTGTCTTCTGCAAATTCTTTACGGCGCTCAGAATGACCGATAATTACAAACTCTGCACCAACATCTTTAAGCATATAAGCAGATATCTCTCCTGTGTGTGCGCCCTGTTCCTGTGCATGGCAGTTTTGCGCACCTAGCTTTATTTGAGAATTTTTAAAAAGCGGGCTAGCATAATCTAAATAAACATATGGTAAACAAAGAACTGTTTCACAATTTGCGGCAGAAAAGTTGGGAGGAATACTCTCAAAAAAGCTTAATATATCAGATCTACTACCATTCATCTTCCAATTGCCTGCTATTAACTTCTTCCTCATCTTCTCCCCACCCTTATCATCTTCAAAGTATTTTCTATTTATCTTGAATTGCAACCACAGCTGGTAGATCTACACCCTCTAATAATTTAAGTGATGCACCGCCGCCAGTGGAGATATGTGTCATTTTATTAGAAAGGCCCATTTGTTTAACAGCTGCCGCAGAATCTCCACCACCTATAACAGAAACTAAGTTGGTTTCTGCTATAACTTGGGCAAGTGCTTTTGTACCTTTTTCAAAATTCTTAAATTCACAGACTCCCATCGGTCCATTCCAAATTATTGTGCCACCATCTGCTTTGCGAATCTCATTAGAAAACAGTTCAACCGATTTAGGGCCAATGTCCATTCCCATATAATTGTTCGGGATCTCTGTTTCATCTACTGTTTTAAAATCAGCATCGTTAGAAAATATACTGGCAACGACAAAGTCAACCGGCATTAACAATTTAACACCCTTTTTTTCTGCTTCTTTCATAACTTCTCTGGCAATATCTAACTTATCTTCTTCGCAAAGCGATGTACCAATGTTTAAGCCTCTGGCTTTGGCAAAAGTGTAAGCCATTCCGCCGCCTAAAATTAATATATCTACCTTATTAAGCAACGAATAAATTACTCCAATTTTATCAGATACTTTAGCTCCACCTAAAATTGAAATAAATGGCCTTGTTGGCGAGTTTATAGCTTTATCCATAATGCTTAATTCTTTGAGCATTAAAAAACCAATTGCAGATGGTAAATATTTTGCCACGCCACAAGTAGAACTGTGTGCTCGGTGAGAAACTCCATAAGCATCATTAACATAAACTTCTGCTAGTGATGCTAATTTTTTAGAGAATTCATCATCGTTTGCAGTTTCTTCTTCGCAAAAGCGAACATTTTCTAGCAACATTATTTTGCCATCTTTTAAATCTGCAGCTAATGCTTGCGCACTTGTACCAACAACATCTGTTGCCATAGCAATTGGTGTTGCTAAAAGTTCAGAAAGCCTTTTTGCAACTGGTTTTAACGAAAATTCTTCACTAAAAATACCGTTAGGGCGTCCTAAATGTGAGCACAAAATTATCTTTGCGTTATTGTTTATAAGATAATTTATAGTTTTAAGTGATTCTGTAATTCTACGATCATCTGTTATTTTGCCGTCTATGATGGGCACATTAAAATCACATCTTAAAAGAACTTTTTTATGTGCAATATCTATATCTTCGATTGTTTTCTTATTTAAATAATTCATAAAATAACCTCTCTTTAATAATAAAAAATAAATTACACTAAACACAATGCTTTTTTGCCATGAATAACCCAACCACAAGTAAAAACATCTTGATTTATTGGCAAATTCTTTTTACTGCGCAAAGGATCGTTATAATAGAAATTATAATCGTCATAACCTGTTAGAACTACACAATGCATATTAAAATCTGCTTTAATAAGGTGATTGTTTACATCTAACCAACAGCGTGGCCTTGAATCTGTGGTAAAATCGTATGTAACCCATGTCATAATTGGATGGCCAGCATATAAAATATCTTTTAATTCATTTACCGAAGCACCGGTTAAATTTATAGCTTTTATATTATATTTTCTGGAAACGAATTCAGAAATTGGTTGAGGGTCTATTGAGTAACCTAGATGTTCCCCGGAAATATCACCAACATAACCAACAGCCGGGTTGCCCCATTCATAAATTTCTGCCGGATTCTGTGCCAAGATGGGCGTTGTGTCACGCGGAGCATTATTTGCTACTTCTAATTTAGAAACACAAATACCATAATGATGTAGTAGCATAGTTAGACTCGTTATTTCACAGCCGTATTCAAGCTCTGGTAACTGACATATTAGTGGTACGTTCAACAACCGGTGGTGCATACTGGAATGTAAACCAAATAGAGTACCGAATATAAGTACAATCTGAACGATAACAAGTAAACAAAGCCCTATTTTGGCAATAGTTGTTTTTAAAAATCCGGCATGGCTTTGCACAATATTAACTCCTTGCTTGTTTATTGCTTAATTTAATGATTTTTCCTGCGCAATCTTTACATATATTGCGCACTTCAAAATTAACTACATCATCTGCACTATGGCAAAACATGCAAGCTGGTTTATATTTTTTTAAAATTATTCTATCATCGTCAAAAAATATTTCTAAAGCATCCCGTTTACCAATATCTAGCATGCGACGAATTTTCATAGGTAATACTACTCTCCCCAGTTAATCAACTTTTCGAACCATAGAACCATAGATAAAGCCCTCATAAAATTTCTTCCCCCAATCATAAAAATTGTTAATCTAACGAAATATAACAATCTTCACATTCGTCATCCGCAAAAACACGCCACACAACAATTGCTATAACTGCTAATATAGAAACACATATTAGACCTTTTATAAATTTTTTCATGCAAATTCACCTCCGTTTAAAAAACCAAGAAAACTTACCTGTTAAATTTTATCTCAAAATTTTAAATTTGTCAATTGGTTTATATTTCTTTTTCCGCACATTTAAGCAGCTTTTTTATTGTCGATTTTGTATGGTGAATAAATAACATTAAAAAATATAATTAAAAAAAGTTTAATTGAACTGTTGATATTTATTGACAAATTGAAATTAAATGTGCTATTATGATTAGGTGATAAATATTGAGCGATAAATTTGCTACTTAAAAAAATTAAATAAAGGGGTATAGCTCAGTTGGTAGAGCAGTGGTCTCCAAAACCACGTGTCGAGGGTTCAAGTCCTTCTGCCCCTGCCATATTTTGAATGTTTTTTGGTAATCATAGTTTTTAGCATTTTAGCTAAAAGACGCTATCAAAATTTTCTGTTTGAATTTTTTGATCAAAAAATTCAAGGTTTGCGGCTTTGTAATGCCAAAACTCAAATTTGTTCCATGTGAAACAAATTTGATGAAATAATAAATTTAATGGCCCGTTGGTCAAGTGGTTAAGACGCTAGCCTCTCACGCTGGAATCAAGGGTTCAATTCCCTTACGGGTCACCATTTTGTTTTTTTG
>JBJEZM010000121.1:0-6844 GCA_051887395.1 Oscillospiraceae bacterium
AAAAACTGGTTCAATGAGTATTGCGCCAAAGATATCAGCCGCAAAATCCGTGCTGTGCAGAAAGCAAAGGGTGATCGTGGCGTACCGCTGACCATCGATGTTCCGTACGGGTATGTAAAGGGCAAGGAGAATCCGCAGGCCTGGCTGGTTGACCCCGAAGCGGCATCCGTTGTGAAACGCATCTTTGAGATGTGCATAAACGGACGAGGACCGTCGCAGATCGCCAATCAGCTAAAGGCAGATGGAGTTCTTACTCCTACCGCCTACAAAGACAGTGTGGGCATCAAGAGTCCCAACACAACACCCGAGAACCCTTGTGGTTGAAACGCAAGCACAGTAGTTCATATCTTGGAACGCAGAGAGTACACAGGCTGTACGGTCAACTTCAAGACCTACACCAATTCCATCTGGAACAAAAAGCAACGAGACACCCCTATCGAAAAGCAAGCAATCTTTGAGGATACCCACGAAGCTATTATCAAAAGTGACATCTTCGATAAGGTGCAGACCATCCGTCAGCAGCGACAGCGCAAAACCAAGTCGGGGATTGCAAGTACCTTTTCCGGTTTGGTCTACTGTGCCGATTGCGGTGAGAAGCTGTACTACGGAGCTACCAACAACGGCAAGCGTGAGGGAGCGTTCTTCGATTGCTCGGTTCATTGGAAACACAAGAGGAAGTGCGGAATACACTTCATCCGTGAGTCCGTATTGGAACGAATGGTGCTGAAGCACATTCAGCTGGTCATGGGGTATATTCTCAGATATCATCAACATTTCATCTCCGTAATGGAAACAACAGCTCCAGTTGAAATCGGCAAAAAAGATGCAGTCAAGCCGTAAACAGCTTGAACGCAACGAGCGCTGAATCACTGAACTGAAAAGGCTGTTCATTAAGATCTACGAGGATAACGCCAGGAGTAATCTAAATGATGAGCGATTCGATATGATAAGTCAGAACTACGAAGCGGAACAGAAACAGCTTGAAGTAGAGGTTGTCGCTCTGCGACAGGAAATTGAAGTACAGGAAATACAGAACGAAAACATTGAGAGGTTCATCCAAACGGCAGACAAATACGTGGACATCGAGGAAATCGACCCGTGTATACTGCGAAAGCTGATAAAGGCGATCTATGTGGAAGCACCCGACAAGTCCAGCGGCAAACGCAGACAGAACATCCGCATCCAGTATGACGGCATCGGCTTTATCCCTTTGGAAGAACTTGCAAAAAAGGAAACGGCGTGACCGAAGTCACGCCGTCCCTTGAAAACGACTGTTTTCAAGCATTTTTCAAAATAACTGTTTTACGAAGCCCCCGCCAATATAGCGGGAGTTAAAAATAGCCAAAATTAGTTTAAAAGTTCTAAAATATGCGGAAAAATCTGCAATGTTCGCTTCAATATGCCGTGTATCTGCGAAATTGCTATGCCATAATTTGTTATTGCCACCCCTTGCTGCTTGGCTTTTTCTATACGGGAATGCATTTCTTTTTCGTTCAACATGCAGCCTCCACAGTGAATAATAAGCGAATATTTTTTCAAATCTTCTGGGAACTCCAAGCCAGATGAAAACTCGTAATTTAACTTTTTGCCTGTATACTTTTCAATCCACCCCGGAAACTTAACTGTGCCAATATCATTACACTGGCGGTGATGTGTGCAACCCTCTGAGATTAAAATAACATCGCCATCTTCAAGCTGATTCAGTTTGGCCGCACCTTTAACCAGCTCAACAAGCATTCCTTTATAATTAGCAAAAAGAATCGAAAAAGACGCAAGCATAATATTTTGCGGTACTACCTTTGCTACATATTCAAATGCCTGAGAATCTGTAATAACAAGCTTTGGCTGCACTTTTAACTCACTAAGCGTAAGTTCTAATTCTTGTTCTTGGCATGCAATAGTAGTGCAATGAGCATCTAAAATATCCCGTATAGTTTGTTGCTGCGGTAAAATCAGCCTACCTTTAGGTGCAGATGAATCAATTGGAATAACTAATATTACTATATCGCCCTTATTTAAATTATCAGAAACTATATGCTTTTCATTTTTAATATTTTTTGCAAAATTCCCCAGCATTTCTTTTAATTCAAATATGTTTTCTTTAGTTTGCGCACTTACATATATTTCGTTTTCTTTAAGTTCTTTTTTTTCTTTTATTAAATCCAACTTATTATACGCAATTATATACGGTAACCCTTTCTGTTTAAAATGCTCAATAAGCTGCGTATCTTCTGGCAGCAGCCCTTTTGTTGAATCAACTACTAAGACTGCAATATCCGTTTGAGCTAACACCAGTTTAGCCTTCTGCACACGCAATCTGCCTAAATTGCCTTCATCATCTAGCCCAGGCGTATCTATAATAACCACCGGACCAAGTGGTAACAATTCCATGGCCTTTTTAACCGGGTCTGTTGTTGTTCCCTTAACATCCGAAACTACAGCCAACTCCTGCCCAGTTACCGCATTAACCACACTAGATTTCCCTGCATTCCTCTGACCAAAAAAACCAATATGCAGGCGTTCAGCCGAAACCACACTATTCAAACTCAAATCGTGTTCCCCCTTATTTCAAATCCTAATAACATTAAAAATGAAAATCACGACGATTAGAATTTTTAATATCTTCAATATGTTTTGCTGCAATTGTTCTAACTGTCTCGTCCGGTATCTTTTTAAGTTCTGTTTCTAATATCTTATACCCTATCTCTTTTGTTCTAGGTGACGCATAATCCACCAAAAACTCTGTTAACGTCATCAAAGCGTTCGGATGGCAACAATTTAATATCTGCCCACTTTTGCACAAACTCATAAACCTATCACCAGTTCTGCCTTCTCTGTAGCAAGCTGTGCAAAAAGATGGTATATGCCCGTTTTCCATAAGCCAACACACAACTTCATCTAAAGATCTTTGATCCGAAACATTAAACTGCTCTGTGTCGTGCGGGCGTTCTGCCTCCGTATAGCCACCAACAGATGTTCTAGACGCCCCACTGACTTGAGAAACCCCAACGCTTAACAGCTTTGATCTAACTGCTTCACCTTCTCTTGTAGAAATTATTATTCCAGTGTATGGTACCGCAAGCCTCGTGCAAGCCACAATCTTTCTAAAAATCTCATCAGAAATAGAATTATCGAACGCCTGTGGGTCAATATCATCTGCTTTTTTTACCCTTGGCACACTAATTGTATGTGGTCCAACCCCATGTGCAGCTTCTAAATGCTCAGCATGCATAATTAAAGCTGCAAATTCATACTTATACATCTGCAGCCCAAACAAAACACCTAACCCCACATCATCAATACCACCTTGCATAGCTCTATCCATTGCCTCTGTATGGTAGTTATAATCATGTTTTGGACCTGTTGGATGCAACTTTAAATAGCTTTCTTTATTGTACGTTTCTTGGAACAGAATATAGGTACCAATACCCGCTGCTTTAAGTTTACGGTAATTTTCTACTGATGTAGCTGCAATATTCACATTAACACGGCGAATTGCACCATTTTTATGGTTAACACTATATATGGTTTTCATACATTCTAAAATATACTCAATTGGGTTGTTCACTGGATCTTCACCAGATTCTATTGCCAACCTTTTATGCCCCATATCCTGCAGAGCAATAACCTCATTTTTAATTTCTTCTTGCGTCAATTTTCTGCGCGGTATTGTTTTATTCTTTATATGGTATGGACAATACAAACAACCATTAACACAATAATTAGAGAGGTAAAGTGGTGCAAAAATAACTATTCTGTTGCCATAAAATGCTAACTTAATCTCTTCTGCTATTTTATACATCTCTTCAATCTTTTCTGGTATTTCACATGCCAATAATACAGAGGCTTCTTTATGCGTTAAGCCTTTGCACACACAACCCGTGGCAGTTTTTTGTGGCCGTGCTTTGTTTAGGATTTCATCTATAAGTTCTACGTTATTCTTGTTCTTTTCTGCATAATCTAATGTTTCTAAAATTTCTTCGTCATTAATAAATTCGTCTGCATTTAGCGACTTTGGATTATAATGTGCCATTGTAAAAATATCCCCTTTAATCTTTTATTATTTATATATAATAGCACAAAATAAAAACAAATTCAAGACAGTTATCCAAAAAAGACGACACCTCTTTGTTTGTATAAAAAAACACAGCCGATATAATAATCGATCGGTTGTTTTTAAAAAATTTAAAATTTATAACTAAAATACCATCTTTCATTGTATGGATTAATCATAGTTGTCTAAAATGTAATGATTTTATATAATCCCAAACCTGGCCCAAAGCCTTGTCATATTCATGGCCAAAAGTTTTACGTATAAAATCAGTTTCTTCCTTTAAAACTCCAATAATATTCCGTAAAAAATAATTCGCATTGCTTGGCTATTAATATATGCACTAGCCTTTTCGTTTTGCCTTTGAGTTCTTGTGTATGAATTAAAATAACTAAGTGTTTGTTCATGATCAGCCTTTTCCATAATAATCGTTGGCGCCCAATTTTGTTCTAAATCGTCAACTAAAAACTCATTAAAAACATTTGATTTCAATTTCCTATCTTTTGTAATATGGTTTCTCCATAAATTAAGTGCTTCTTTTGCTATTAAATGATGGCATTTATAAGCCGTTTTGTCGTCCGGTTTTTGCTCTTGATATATTCTTTTCTCGTTCAGTACATCATCATAACTACCTCCCTGAAACTCAATATCTTCAAATCCAGCGGATATCTCTGTTAGCGAAATACACCCAAAAGTAAACCACGTGCTTAATACAATCGAAAATAATTTTTTCATAATATTGAATTTCATAAAACATACCTCCTTTTCTAATCTGTTTTTTCATATTATATATTATCGTTCCCACCTAACCTCTTATAACATTTCCAATGTGCCTCCCCGGCTGCAGTTTAGTTAAAAACGATTTTTAAACTTGTTTAATATAACTTTTGTAAAACTTCTATGCCCTTATAAAATTCACCTGCATGTTCCTTGCTACAAAAATGCTGAATGCATTGTACATGATAATTTACAGAATAAGATAAAATATATTGCCCAATAACTTATTCGGTTGCTTTTAAAACAACTGTAAATTTAGATGTTATTCTTTCTATACCCTTCATATGTTCAAAATGGTCTTTAATTCTTGCATCTGTAAGCCCCGCTTTTCCTTCCGCATATGTATAAGCACCAAAATTACAGAATCTACATTCCTTTTTTTTACAAGTAACAAGATCCCAGTTTTTGCATATCTTCTGCAACTGTTGCTCTAACAATCACGTTTTCTGTTTCTATACCCCTTAATAAATTTTTAAATACCCATTTACTTTTACTTTTCTAAAATATAGTTTCACGGTTTCCTCTGTATCTACTTCATCTTCCTCCAAAGTTTTTAAACGCCTTTGTTCTGCGCTTTTTACCCTAGCATGTAAAGCCTCTAACTGTACCTGTGCTGCATATTCTCTTGCTCCCCCTGCACAAACCGAACCATTCATTAATCCACTAAATGTCAACATAGCACTTAAAGACATTGCCATAAAAATATTCTTTGTATTCTTCATTTTTTTGCACTTCTTTTTATAATTTATTTATGTTTCAACTATACATTATTTTAAAAAAATTCAAGTATTTAAGTTAAATAAAATTAAAAACAGCGAATTACATAAAATGTTTATTAATATAAGGTCAATATTTTAAATAATCTAACACATTTTAGCCGCATGCGGTTTTGCCGTACCAAAAGTTCTATTCTATTTAAAATAAAATTCATATAAAATTGTACTCACTTGTCGAATTTTTTGTTTGTATTTGATATAATATTTTTAATCTTAAAATTAGAAGGAAGTGCGATGTTTAAAAAGAAACTATTAATTGCTTTACTGTTTATATTCACAAGGCGCTGGGCTGTTAGCATTTGGATTAGAAACTGTTAAAGTTATTAATATTCCAGATATGAACCTACGCTTTGCAATCAACCGAAACCTTAACAAAGACATTGATGATCCTATAACAAAAAAAGAATTGGAAAGTTTAAAAAGTTTATATCTTCGCGGTTTTTCCATAAAAGATCTAACCGGGTTAGAGTATGCTACAAACCTAGAAGAATTAAGGGCAGATAACAACAAAATCACTGATATTTCCTGCCTAAAAATTTTAACTAAATTGCATGTTTTAACATTAGGTGAAAACTCAATAAAAGATGGCCGTGCAATAGCAAGCTTTAAAAATCTTGATTGGCTGGATATTTCTAACAATTCAATGGCAGAGATATTTCATTCTTAGCTGGCTTAACAAAATTAAATTGGTTAGATGCTTACGGCAACGGAACAGAGAAAATATAGAAAGCTTGGCCGCCCTTAAAGAACTGAACATTTTGAGTTTAAGTAACAACAATATTAGCAACATAGAGCCTTTAAGCTCGTTAACGGATATGCAATGGTTAGATATTGCTAATAATGAAGTTACAGATATTTCTGCACTTAAAAACCTTAAAAATTTAGAATGGCTATACATAAACGGTAATCAAATAAAAGATTTCTCTGTACTCAAAGATTTAACTAGCCTTTGTGCTCTTTGGTATTCTGGTTCACAAAACATTTCTAGTTTTACTAACTCACCCTACATAGTCACTTATAATGTAGATAATGTAGATAATAAAGAAATCTAATTTTTATAAAACTGAAAAAGAAGAAAAAATTGCCTAGTAGTATATAAAAAACCCTCGGTAAACACCGAGGGTTTTGCTTTCTAAAGTTAAGCATTCATTAAAAGGTTCGATACTGAATTTGCAGCCTGAGCCATTTTAAAGTTATTCTGCAGAGAAAGTAAAAATGCCTGTAAGGAAAGGTTCTGTTG
>JBJEZM010000122.1:0-1803 GCA_051887395.1 Oscillospiraceae bacterium
ATCAGACGTGCCAAACTTGCCTCTGCTGCCTGTATATTTTGTAACCACAGCGCCATAATTCACTCTTGCAGTATTCTGTTTTTCAAAAACACCTGCCCAGCTCGGGTCAAAAGCGGCGTTCACATCAGCAGAAAGGCATTTAGAATTTGTAAGCGCTTCTCTGTAATTAGCGCTTTGCTGCTGTGCTAAATTCTGTACAAAATATTCTAAAATCAATGAATCTAGTCCTGTGTTGCCCTCACTGCCAACCTCCTCTTTATCTGCAAACATAGTAATTGTTGTATAATTTGGAGTTTTAAGTTCCAAATGCGCCATTAACGAAGCATAAGCACATACCCTATCATCTTGGCCATATGCTCCAATTAAGCCCCTGTCTAAGCCCACATCTCTTGGTAACAAAGCTGGCACTAAACTCAATTCTGCATTAATCAAATCTTTTTCCACAATCCCATATTTTTCGTTTAATATTTTCATTGCATTA
The DNA here is from genome assembly GCA_051887395.1 of Oscillospiraceae bacterium. Classification (GTDB taxonomy): domain Bacteria; phylum Bacillota; class Clostridia; order Oscillospirales; family Ruminococcaceae; genus RGIG1955. The sequence continues at coordinate 482 of JBJEZM010000122.1, forward strand.
AGCTTTACTAAATTCGCTCCGTCAATGCCTTCTTCACAATACGGTAAACTGCCCACAATAAGATTTAAATCTTCGCCAGAAATTGCTCTGCTAAGCGGTCTTTGTGCTTGTTCATCGGCCAAATGAGGTAGAAGGTCTGTAATATAAAATACCGGATCAGCTTCTTTCTCCCCTATGCAGATATCAAGCTCCTGCCCGTCTTTCTTCATAATTCTTCCATGTAAAGCTAGTGGCAAAGTTGGCCATTGATATTTGCGCAAACCACCATAATAATTTGTTTTAAAGTATGCAATCTCACTATCTTCATACAACGGTTTAGCCTTAAGATCAATACGTGGCGAATCTATATGAGAAGCTACAATATTTAAGCCTTCAGTTAAACTTTTCTTGCCAATAGTTAATAAAAACATTGCCTTGTTTTTGTTAATATAATATACTTTTTCGCCTGCTTTGTATTTCTTGTTCAACCCATATTCGTTAAAACCCAATTTTTCTGCTTTTTCTTTAATAAAATTCACACATTCTCGCTCGGTTTTGCAAGTTTTCAAAAATTCTTTATATCCTTCACTAAATTTCTGAGATCTACTTTTTTGGTCTTTTGTTGCAATAGTTTCTATGTGTTTTTGTGAATATAAAAGTTTATCTTTTAAATTGTTTTTTCCCTTTGGCATTAACAATCAACTCCTTTTTTATTTTTTAATTAAGGTTAATTAGCTTAAAACTTGCTGCTCTAATTAATCTGTTCCAAATTACCAATGTTTCCGCATCCTGTTTCGGCATATGCACAAACACTCTTTCATAATTTTCATTATCAATCTGGCGCAAAATGGTAAATATATTTTTTGCCAAACTCTTTGGCTCGCTCTGCTTGCCATAGCTAAAACATTTGACCGAAAAGTTGTTTATTTCATCTTCAAAAACCATAGCACACACCTTTAGGTCGGCTTCTTTTTCTATATAATTTTTAAATTCTTCAGAATTTCCAACTATTAACAAAACCTCTGCCTTGGGTGCATAGTGCTTATATTTTACCCCTGGCGATTTAACTAGCTTATCTTCCTTAGGCTGCAAACCATCGTTAATTAGCACTTTCTCTTGCAAAACATCTTCAATTTGCTTTTTGGTAATAATTCCCGGTCTTAATATAACAAATGGTTCTTCCGCCACAAGTAATACCGTAGATTCTACTCCAACTTCGCATCTACCACCATCAACAATAAAATTAACTTTTTCCCCTAAGTCTTCCACACAATGGCTCACCTCAGTTGGGCTTGGTTTACCAGACAAATTTGCAGAAGGCACAGCTAATGGTAGCCCTATCT
>JBJEZM010000123.1:0-6836 GCA_051887395.1 Oscillospiraceae bacterium
ACCTGCCATGCCACATCGCTGCTGTTTATGTTGATGGAATCGTAGTGGTCATTGATGGTGATATATCTAATACCGCTTTTCGGGAATACGATGTTGATATACATGCTGGTCATCGCAGAGTTTCGTCCAAGTCTCGACAGGTCTTTGGTGATGATCACACCAACACGACCTGCCTCGTGTGGTGTCTGATACACTGTCGCATTTGTTTTCCTATTCTTTGTAATATTCGGTGTCAGTTTGCAGACAGGGTATTTTTCTTTAATTTCCTCGTTATACTTATCAATGAAAGCAATCGTATATTCTCTGCCAAAACCGATACGAAAAGATTTTTCGCAGAGGACGTCAAATTGCCTTGTTTGGTTAGAGATAGAATAGCCGTTGAATTTCAGAAATTTATCTGCCGTCTGTTTTATTTAGGCATACCGCAAAACGAAAAATATTACGGCGAGCTTCTTCAGCAGAAGACAATTACTGTTGCTTACCTTACCCACAAAAGAGTTGATAACAAAGGGCAAAAGGATATGTTTCGTATTGAAGAAAACCATCAGGCTATCCTTTCCCAGGAAGTGTGGCTTGCTGCAAAGGCAAAGCGTGAGCAAAAGTTTGTTGCTGCCTCTGGCGATGACACAAATAGAGAAAAGTATGCTGCAAAATATGCCTTCTCTGGAAAGCTGATATGTGCCAACTGCGGCTCAACCTTGAAACGCAAAGACACCGATTGAGCGTATTGTGTGGCAAAGCAACGATTACATCAACCAAGGTGTTGTTTCCTGCTCTACAAAAGTTATTGGAGGTTTGACAATCAAGAGAGCGTTTGTGGCTTGGTATAATTCTGTTCTTGACGATAAGGCAGCCTTTTTTGAAACTTTTATTAAGACGATTGAAAGAGTTGTCAAAAAGAGCAAGGGCAAGAACAAATTTCAGCAAGCCCAAAACGAAATCAGAAAGCTTGAAGATAGAATCAGCCAACTCGTTCAGATGAAAATTGATGGGGGAAATATCTCAAGACGATTTTAAGCGTGAATATTCCGCTCTATGTGAGATTAAGGGTAAACACATTGAAATCAAGAACAGCTACATCGAAAAGGAAATCGACGATAACGAAAAGCTTCGCCAGGTTTCCGTTGTCTGTGAGATTATCAACACGAACAGTAATCCGCTTACCGAGTTTAACGATAGTATCTTCAAGGCTATTGTCGATAAGGTTATTGTTCATACCCTGTGTCATGCTCCTTCGTTCTGATTAACGGAATGGAATTTACCATTGACGGCAGAGAATACAGCGATGGTCGCAAGTTCAAGACAAGATGAATACTAAACGCAGAAAACCGCCATTTCGGCGGTTTTCTTTGTATCTGAGTTATTTCCTATCTTCGTGACAGAGTAGCAGACAACACTCCACGTGTTCTGCCTTCTTGTTGCATTTTAATACCACCTTTAATAAAATTTTCTGTTGCTAAATACTTCAATATTTTTATTTATAGCAAAGTGTTTTTTACACACAAAAAAGTTGGGGCATTTTTCCGTGTGGAACAAAATAAAAAACATTTTAACAAAGCTGTAAACCCAAGCTTTTTTTGTGATTTTTAAAAAAATTGAATATACACAAAACTTTTTTACTATATTGATTTTATATAAACGTGTATACCACCAGTAAAGCATGCGTAATTATTCTTTAAAAAACACTTTTGAGATGCCACATTATTAGATTTAGCTAGTCCAATTAAAATATCGGCTTCTTTTTACACAGCTTTAGCTGCAAGTCCTATTATTTTTGTGCCATAACTTTTTTTACGCGCTTCTGGCGCAACCATAAAGTCTATATTACCAATGCGGTTAACAACATTTACCTGCAATTTACCTATCGCTACCTTTTGCAACATACATATAAACATAAAACAATTAGAATCTTGCAATTTGCGTTTAAGCCACAATTCATGTTTCTCCCAAGTGATATCATCTTCAAAAAACTCGTTTTTCTGAATATAAAAACCTGTGCTCCAATCGAAAAGGAGTTTCGCATCCTTAAAAGTAGCCGGTCTTAATTTTATATTCTCTTCTTGTATCCACTGCTACCATCTTTTATATATAAAATTTACTCTGTTCCATGCAAACATAAATTTAACTTGCAGATCACCTCTTGCAGCACTCCCTGTGGTTCTGCAGCAGAGGTTTTAAAGGTAACATCTGCCTCTTTAAGAATTGTAATGCAATTGCATATAGCCTTTAAAGAAAAGTTTTGAGCGGTTTTTAAAGCGTTTTTTATCCTGAAAGTTTTATCTTTAAACGCGTTTTTAAAATCATTTTGCAGCTCGGCTTCAGAGTACCGCTCAATTAAAGCCAATTTTGCAATCAAAAGATCTGAAAACGCAAAACGCAACGAACCAACAATTGCCGTAAATTGCTGTGCCTGAACAAAAAGTTTTGTGAGCGCCGAGTATGCATAATTTAAATCTCCCTTAATCACTGCATTGCCTAATTTAAAAATGTTCTGTTCCGATTCGTAGCTTACCATTAAATCTATATCTTTTTCAGCAATTTGCTTTTTATTAAACGCTTTGGCATAAGCACAAAGTTTAGCGAATTCGTTACTCAAAAGCAGTGGATCGTTTTTACAGCGCACCACAATATCTGCACAATAAAGCTTATTTATCTTTATATGTTCTTTACTGAACATATTCTGCAACATCTCTACCGATTCCTGCTCCGACCGAACATTTAATTCTACAACCTCTGCCACAGCAAAAACCGCTGTTAATATTTTTTTTGCCGGTTGCAGCAGATTTTCTTCTGTTCTAACAAATATAAGCATTGTGTTACTAGAAAGTGAATTTAAGCATTCCTCTAGCACTTTTAGTTCTTTCTTCTTCAGCTTTTCCCATAAAAAATCATAAACAATAACGCAGCGGTTACCGGCTCCAAACGGCACAGTTTGAGCTGTGGTTATAATATCTTCAAGAGTAAAATCATCTCGTAACATGGTTTTATTAAATTCCTCCGAGATATTACTTGCAGAGATCAGCTTTTGCACAAATTCTTGCTTGGCTTTTACGTCACTGCCATAAATTACATACAGGTTTTTGTGCATATTAAAAACCTCCAAATACACTTACCTATTTTCAGTATTTTAACATACTATTAACACTTTGTCAATTTTAAGAGTTGCTTGTTTGCCTGCAACTTTTGTTTCTTTAATTCTAACAATTACTGAAGGTTTTGATATTTATGAATAAAGAGAAAAAAATACAGGAACAAACAATAAAAGAACTGCAAAAGATCGCAACAGAAGCGTCTGATAATATTGCTAAAATTCTGTTCTGCGATATAAAAGATCAAAAAAAGAATTAAAATCTATAGATCTTTCTAATATCACTAAAATAAAAAAGATGCCAATGGCGGGCTTGAGGTAACTTTTATCGACCGTTTAAAAGCACTTCCTATTTTAAGTGAACTAAGCAGAAAATTTGCTGAAGCTGAACAAGAAAAAAAATATATTCGATTTTGTAGATGAAGGCGCTAAAAAACTAGCACAAAAATGGGAAAAGCAAAATGGCTAAGCATGTTATATTCTCCCAAAAGCAGCTTGTTGTTTTAAACTGGTGGAATAAAATTTCGCCATATTATAACTATCAAGCTATTATCTGCGATGGTGCAATTAGAAGCGGTAAAACATTCGCCACAACACTTTCGTTTATTATATGGGCACAAAAAAACTTTAAAAACGCTGCATTTGCAATCTGCGGCAAAATAATTATCTCTGCCTTGCGTAACGTTGTTTACCCCATACTTCCACTCCTTAAAAGCTTGGGCCTTAAAATTCAATATAACAAATCTAAAAACTATTTTGATATATTAAAAACTACAAACTCTAACCGATTTTATATATTCGGCGGAAAAGATGAAATGGCTGTTAGTTTTATTCAAGGTATTACTTTAGCAGGTGTTATGTTCGATGAAGTGGCTTTGCAGCCCGAATCTTTTGTGGAACAGGCAATCGCCAGATGCTCGGTAACAAATTCTAAATTGTGGTTTAACCGCAACCCAGAGGGAACAGGGCATTAGTTTTATAAAAAATGGATTAAAATCCACCTAAAATTAAAACTTTATATCTCCATTTTACAATGAAAGATAATCTTTATTTGGCACCAGAAATTAAAGAAAGATATAAACCTCTCTATTCTGGCGCATTTTACAAACGTTTTATAGAAGGAGTTTGGTGCAGTGCAGACGGCCTTGTTTACCAGAATTTTAACCTTTTAAAAAATACCACAGATAATCTGCCGGATAACTTCTCAAAATATTATATCTCTTGCGATTACGGTATAACAAACCCAATGGCTTTTGGGCTGCGGGGGTTGCACAATTGTGTGTGGTATAGAATTGCAGAATATTATTACGACTCTAAAAAAAGCGGCCAAAGAAAAACAAATGAAGAATATTATAACGACCTAATTAAATTTGTTGGCAACTACAATATCTCTGCAATCATAATAGACCCCTCGGCTTCTAGTTTTATTGAATGTATTAAACGCAGAAGAAGATTTAAAGTAATAAAAGCGAAAAACAATGTGATTTCTGGCATTGATTTAGTGAGTGAGGCATTAAATCCTAAAAAGATTATTATCTCTAAAAACTGTATTCGTGAATTTGCTCTTTATGAATGGGCTAAAAACTGCTCAAAAGATGAACCAAAAAAGCAAAACGACCATACAATGGATGAAATTAGATATTTTGTAGCCACAATTGTAATGCCAAAACAAAAACAGTAAAATTTTTTGCCAATGTTCAGCGCAATTTAATATTTATTCTTTTATAATTTTAAAAAGCCCTATTTTTAGGGCTTTTTATTATGCTCAAAGAACGCCAAATTTATAAACAATACTAAAGGGGTAGCTTTTTACACCATTTTGAGATATAATGTTAATTAAACATTATAACGAATTTGTAGAAAGGGTAAATTTTATATGAAGCAGGATATTTTAGCTCTAAGAGGAACACAGGACTTATTCGGAACGCACGCTTACAGATGGTATGAAATCAAAAAAATTATAAGAAATATAATGGATTTATACGGCCTAAGTGAGATTATCACTCCCACATTTGAATATACCGAACTGTTTACAAGATCGGTTGGTGAAGAAACTGATGTTGTGCAAAAAGAAATGTATACATTTCTAGATAAAGGCGGCAGATCTATTACTCTGCGGCCAGAAGGCACTGCCGGAGCTGTGCGCGCCTGTATTCAAAATAACCTTTTGCAGGGTAATTTACCTCTTAAATTATTTTATTTTGTTAATTGTTTCCGGTATGAAAAACCTCAAGCTGGCCGTTTTAGAGAATTAAATCAGTTTGGTGTAGAGATTTTTGGTGCAAGCGGAGCTGAAATTGAAGTTGATATGCTCTCTATGTTAATGCGAATTTTTGCCGAGTTTAAAATCACAAAAGGTCTCACCTTGGCAATAAATTCAATTGGCTGCAAAGTTTGTAGAAAATCTTATGTTGACGCGTTAAATGAATATTTTGCAAAACACAAAGAAAGTTACTGCAGCATATGTCAAACCCGCATGAATAAAAACCTTCTGCGCGTGCTAGATTGTAAAGAAGAAAAATGCCTTGCACTAAACGAAACTGCGCCTAAAATTACAGAATATCTTTGCCCAGACTGCAAAAAAGAATTTGTCTGTCTGCAAAACCTGTTGCAACTAAATGGCATTGCATTCAAAATAGATAATAAACTTGTGAGAGGGTTAGATTATTATAACCGAACTGTTTTTGAGTTTATCGCTAAAGCTCCAGATGGGAAAAATTTAGCTGTTTGTGGTGGCGGCCGTTATGATGAGCTGGTGCAAAGTTTAGGTGGGCCGCAAACTCCTGCATTTGGTTTTGGTATGGGGCTCGAGCGGCTACTTATGCTGCTTGAAGAACAAAATTATGAATTTAGCACTCCAAAGAGTAACGATGTGTTTATTGTGAATGCCAGTAAAGAAAACTCTGGCGTAGAATCTCTGGCATGGCAGCTGCTTGCAGACTTACGGAAAAACAATATTGCTGCTGAATTAGATGTTATGCAACGAGGTGTTAAAGCGCAATTTAAATATGCCAATAAAATTAATGCCAACTTTTGCGTTGTAATTGGTGAAGATGAATGCAAAACTAAAATGTTAACGCTTAAAAATATGAAAAATTCAGAAGAAAAACAACTGGCATATGAAGAAGTTTTAAATTATTTATGCCAGCAACAACAATAAAATTGTTCCACGCGGATCTGTAATCAACATTTTGCTCAATTTAAGTAATTGGCTGGAGGAATTTAATTGATTAGTGTTATAATTCCGTTTTATAACTATAAAAATGTAGAAAGGTTTATGGTTTGGCGGTATCTTTTGAACCAGCAAAATTTAAATGATCTAGAAGTTATTGTAATAAACGATGATTCCGAAAAAGAATATGTAAAAATATTGCAAGAAGAAACCTCTGAACTCAAAAACATTAAAATTATTAACCTACCTAAACATAAAGGGTTTTCTGCTGCTTTAAACAAAGGGATTTCTTGCGCAAACGGTGAATTTATTGCTTTTTGGAAGCCGAGTGATATACTTGCAGCAGACACCTTAAAAAAATTAGAAGATGCTATTTGTGGGTTCGATCTGGCTGTGTGCTCAATTGGCTTTTTAAACACAGATGTGACTGTGCCGGAAAAAATTAACCCAATGAGTTACACAGCAAACAAAAACTGTGAAAATGTAATTTTAACACTGCTTAACCAAAATTTATTTTCACCGCTTGGTAATAAACTGTACCGCAAAGAGATTATTACGAAAAGTAATTTAGCTTTC
>JBJEZM010000124.1:0-1796 GCA_051887395.1 Oscillospiraceae bacterium
AATTTTGGAAGGTTATAGTGGCTAAAGTTTGAGATTCACGTTGAACTTTAACACCTTCTTTAGCTTCTATGGCTTGATGCAAGCCTTCACTGTAGCGGCGGCCATACATCAACCTGCCAGTAAATTCATCCACAATTAAAATTTCACCGTTTTTAACCACATAATCAACATCGCGTGTCATAGTTCCGTGCGCTTTAATTGCTTGGTTAATATGATGCTGCAAGGCGACGTTTTCTGCCTCAATTAAATTATCTACCGCAAAGAATTTTTCAGCCTTTTCTATACCAGATTTTGTTAATGTGGCGGTTTTAGCTTTTTCATCTACAATATAATCTGCATCAAACTGATCATTGTCTTCTTTATCGTCTAGCTCTTTAACTTTGACGTAGCTCAAAGTTTCTGCAAAGGAGTTTGCAAGTGCATAAAGTTCTGTGGATTTATCACCCGGGCCAGAAATTATAAGTGGAGTTCTAGCTTCATCAATTAAAATAGAGTCCACCTCATCTACAATGGCAAAACTACGACCGCGTTGAACAAGTTCCGATTTATTTGTAACCATGTTATCACGCAAGTAGTCGAACCCGAACTCATTATTAGTTCCGTATGTAATATCTGCCGCATAAGCTTTTTGACGTTCTTTTGGGTTTAATTCATGCGTTACCACGCCAACCGAAAGCCCCAAGAATCTGTGAATTTTGCCCATTTGTTCAGCATCACGTTTTGCAAGGTAATCGTTAACGGTAACAATATGTACACCGTTACCAGCGAGCGCGTTTAAATAAGAGGGTAAAGTGGCAACTAAGGTTTTACCCTCACCGGTTTTCATCTCTGCGATGCGGCCTTGGTGCAGAACAATGCCACCCACCACTTGAACAGGAAAGTGGCGCATCTCAAGCACTCGCCAAGAGGCCTCCATGCAGGTTGCAAAAGCTTCTGGCAGAATATCGTCTAACGTTGCACCGTTTGCCAGCTTCTCTTTTAGTATGTTTGTCATATTTTTAAGTTCGTTATCTGAAAGTTTTTTAAAATCTTCTTCTAATGCCAGAATCTTTTCTTTAAGCGGTTCAATTCTTTTGAGTTCTTTTGTTGAGTATGACTTAAATATCTTTTTTAATATACCCATTTTTATTCCTTTCTTGATTTTAATTTACGTAAAAACAAATTATTTAATAACTTGCCAATTTAACAGTTAGATTATAACATAAAAATATTTAATAGTAAAGTTATTATAATAAATATCCTTAAATTTTAATAAACTTTTTATATTGAGGTAGCATGCCAATTTTATTTGGCACATGCGGCGGCATTTGTAAAAGATCATGCCCAGGGAAGTAATTAGCCTCTATTAATATAGGGGTATTTTCTGTTAATGCAACATCCCAGCCTATATATCTGACTTGTGGGATTAATTCTGCAGCTTTTAAAACTAAATTTTTTGCTTCTTTCCACATAGGTATCGGCAATCCAACGATTTTTGTGCCGGTTAGAGGGTGAAATTCGTAGTAGTTTATATTTTTATCGAAGGCTATATTGTTAATAATTCCACTTTCTAAATCTATTGGCGCTGCCATGCCACCAGAGTTAATGTTATCTACAACGCGACCTTCATTACCGATTCGAATAAAGGCATATAGAATATGGTTTTTTCCGTTATCTGCCCGCAAAGTAACAATTCTTAGCGTGTTAATAGATGATGGATATAAACTTGCTATTATTTTATTCTGAACCACGTATTCTTCTACTAAAACGCTGTTTGTTTTAAGAATATAATCATACATAGTCTGAATTGAAGAGAA
>JBJEZM010000125.1:0-6728 GCA_051887395.1 Oscillospiraceae bacterium
GTGCCCCAAACAAATTAAAACTGCTTCTCGCAAATAACCATAACCGCTAACATGCGATGGTACACCTAAATTTAAAATTAACTTGGTAACTAAAAGTTCTGCATCTATCTGTTCTGCTCCTGTATCGACTTCTTTTGATTTTGCTATATTTATTTCAAATATATTTTTGTTGCTGTGCCAATTTATATAAGACAACAATTTTAAAACTTTGGAAAAAATTAAAGAATTATCTGAAGACATTAATATATATTCAGAAGCTCCTACCTCAAAATTCTCTTTCTCAACTTCTTGGTTATCTGTGTTTGCAAGCACTACAAACTTTGGTAAAGCAAATTTGAACTCATGCGCAATATATATAACCGAAGATGCATCAAAAAATGGCATAATCGCATTTAAAATAACAATATCTGGCCTGCAGCGTTTAATTGCTTCCAGAACTTTCTTGCCGTCGTTTTCTACATAAACCACGTGAACACCATAAGCTGAAAAAAACTGGCCACAACTACTTAAGAAAGAAAAGTCATTACTCGAAACTAAAATACAAGCAACTCGTTTCATGTTAAAAACCCCTTTCAGCATACGATACTATTCAAAGCTCCTATACCTTTTGTTTATAGTACCATACCAAATTGGGCTTTAGCAAGCAATTTAATCCTCTAATTTGTTTTAAAAAATGGAAAAAGTAACCATAATTTTAATTAATATGGCTACTTTATATATTAAAGAAAAATTGTTGTTAAAATTTGTTTAATATTTGTAATTAATATTAATTTAAAATTAACATTTATGCATATAAATTCGCAATAAATGAATATATATACATGATTTAACAATGCTCAAAACCATGGATTTTTATTCTACTGTATATTTTTCTATTTTGCTTATTACGAAAAACCAGATAATTAAGCCTGTAACAGTAAATACAATTATACACGGCAACACTTGTTTAGAAATTATTGAAGTGCCTGGAAATATTACATTTGTAAGAATCGCCGAAATTGAATTTCCTATTACTTCACCCATACGAGAACCACAAGTTTCTGTGGCAAGTCTCGCTTTTAGTCTATCTTCTGGAGCTAAAATACGATAAGCTAAGTTTTTTGTGGTATCGAATACCGATTTTTTACACCCTTTTGTAATACAAATAGCTATTATTCCTAATATAATTGTCCATTTTACCAATGCCTTGCCATCTAATATTACGTTAGAGCCCCAAACATTAGCTTGCTCACTAATTATCATAAAGCTAAGGCCAAATGTGCCAAGCAAAACTGGAGTGATGATTGCCGTTGTTTGCCATTTAAACTTATTTAAGGTAACTGTCATAACTAAACTCAATACTATTATTATTATGCTGATCCATGATAAAGTATTACTGTTTATAGCATTAAATTCAGATGCATTGCTACTAGCAATCTTCATTTGATCTTTCCACGCTGCTTCAACCGGGTTCATAACCATGTAGTAGCTTGCTGCAAGTATTGCTACACACGCTGCTTTTTTGTCTGTTGCAATATATTTTATACTATTCCATACTCCCATTTTTTCTTTACTTTTCATTTGTGATGCCATTGGAGAATAATTTTTAATAACTTTTTTAAAAAGAAGGCGGCATGTTAAAATTAAAAGTGCTCCCACAAACCCTGTTGCAATTAACTGCCACATTACACATTGTTCATAATTGCTAGCATTGTTAAATTTTTTGCTTAAATATTGAGAAAGTTGCCCCGCAGAGTATCCGCCCACAGGACCTAGCAAATTTAAAAAGCCAAAATACTTTTTTGCTTCTTCTTTTGTTGTATATGTATTTGCTATATGCCAAAAAGTTAACGGCAGAGCCGCAATTGTCCACAAAGCAGCCATTATATAAAACAAAGAAAGAAGCCAATTGCCCACACAAACAATAATCCAATGAGCATGTGGAAAAATGGCCTGCCAATATTTTATTGTAGTCTCGCTCATCTGCAAATGATTACGCAAAGGAAAAAGTATTGTGCCAAACAATAGAAAAAAACCAACAAAAAATAGCACTACCAGGGTTAAAACTTGTGTTGTGCTATACTTTTTGGTTAGCTTAATGAAAACTGCCATTAATAATATGGAAGCTAAGGGTGCTGACACTAATTTAAGTATTACTGTTGTTCCTGCTCCGCCACACGTGGCCACTTTAACCATTAGTGTGTCTCGCATAGGAGATACAATTCCCCCAATGAACATGATAAACATAAGCATTAAACCCATTGGTGCAATTTTTTTAAGTTCGCCAGTTTTAATATTCATAAAAACACCTTTCACACAAAAATAGCGCTTTGGGAGCGCAAAATATTAAATTAAATAACCTGACTTATTTTAGCCCATAACCTCCCCCTTCAAAAATAATAACACAAGATTTAAAAAATTGCAATACAAAAATTAAAATTCATTTGTCAAATTTTGAATAACAATTGCATGCGGCCTTTGTTTTTTCTGAAATATATAAATTATTCTCCTTTAAATAGGCCATAATATAAACAGAATAAGCCTCTATTACCTCTTCTAGTGATGTTTCTGCTTTTGCTCGTAAATTTTCTACATTACTATACTCGCGGTCATCTGATATTATATCCGCTACTAAAACTATCTTCTCCAAAAGCGCCATATCTGCACGGCCAGTTGTGTGATTAAGAATTGCATTTAGAATTTCGTCATCTTTTACTTTTAAAACGCTCTTAGCATACGCTGCTCCGGCTGCTGCATGCCACAATTTTTGGTTTTGGTGTTCGTCTTCACCAAATTCCACTCCTGTTGCTTCTATTAAACTAATCTGTTCTTCTGGTGGCATCTCTTTAGCTATATCGTGCAAAATTGCCGCCGCTGACGCTTTAAATTCGTCTGCACCATAGATTTTAGCTAATTTTTTTGCCTGTTGTTCAACAGCCAAAGTATGTTTATATCTTTTTGCAGAAACTAAATTTTTAACACAGTCTCTATAAGTTTGCAATATCTTATTAGGATCGTTATTTTTCATAAATTATTTTCCTACTTTCCTTACGTTCTTTCGGCTGAATATTTTAAGCCGAACAATATCATAAGTTAAACGTATGATAATTAACAAGCTGGTAAAAAACACTCCAATTGGGTAAATATTAGCCCTAAGATTAAATTTCAACCTTGATTTTTGTTCGGCAAAATTTGGCGTTATAAAAATATTAAAATTCTTGGGGATATAAATTAAAGCTAGCACCGCGCACATAGCGCCATACAATGTTCCTGTTTTTTCCATATCTTTTACAAAAAACTTAAAACTAACAGCTGCTTTTGTTCGAACTCCGAAACAAAAAAAACACTTTAACAAATTTATATAACTTTTCAGCATTTTTTTGCTCACAAATTGCTTGAGCTCCTTTGCTTTTTTAAAAAAATTATGCTTTTTTTTGCGTTCCTTATTTAAGTCTACTTCTTCTATTTCAACGTCGGCATTTGCGCTCTTAGAACTTAACCTATTTTTGAGTATTATTTTTTTCTTGTTTATTTCATTATTTGAACTTGCTATGTTTTGAGATAGACCATTTTTATCTTTTTGTTTTTGGGCTAAAAAGCTTTTACGCCAAATTAAATAGCGTAAATAGCCCGTGAGTTTTTGATTGTATTTTAAATTAACATGGATTGGTATAAACATAATTATTAATAAAACAAGAAAAATGATCCTCAAAGCCCTCTCCTCCGTTAGCAATTAGCTTTTAATTGTTATTTAGTTGCCTCTGCTATATGCTTTTTGTTCAACCGCTTTTGTGCTCTGCTCCGAAAGACTGCCCACAATGGTGTTGCAATAAATATTGTTGAGTAAATACCGCTAATCATGCCTATAATCATAGGTAATGCAAACGATTGAATGGAAGTAATGTTATAGCAAAGTGAAATTGCATACATAACTCCCACCGAAAACACTGTGGTCACAGTTGTGTTTACCGTTCGTTTTAAAGATTGATTTATACTAAGGTTAACCAGATCATAGATCGGTGTTGCTTTTGGCATAAGTTCTTTATTTTCTCTGATACGATCGTAAATAACAATGGTATCGTTTATTGAATAGCCAATTATTGTTAAAACCACTGCAATAAAATTGTCGTTAATTGGGAATTTGAGCAGTACAAATGCTCCAAAAATCATTATTACATCGTGAATTAGTGCTAAAACCGCTGTAATACCACCCAGAATCCCACCAATTTTGCGGAATCTAAATGCAATAAACAAAATCATAAATATCAACACAAGCCCCATTGCTACCAGACACTTAATAAAAAATTCGTGGTCCATAGTTGGATTTATGTTACTTATAGCAATATTTTGAAAATTATTCTCTTTAAAGTTATTATTTAAAATCTTATTAATGTTCTCTACCTCTTGAGAAATTAAAGAATTGGGCAAAGCAATTATTACATTCTTTGCTTCCGTTCTCACATCCGAAGCCTGCTGGATATTAATCGACATTTGCATCTCATCTGTTAATTTTTTCTGCAAGGTTTCTTTATTTAATGTTCCTTCGTAAGAATAGGTTAAAATAGAGCCGCCCTTAAACTGAATATCTAAATCTACACCTTTAGTAAAAGTTACTATTGCAATTATTAAAATCAAAAATATTGACAGTATAAATGAGTATTTTTTTATTGCCATAAAATCTATTTGTTTATTATTCTTCATTCTTCCCACCTCCATAAAGGCTTGCTTTCTTAAGTAATTTAAATCTTACAAGTGATTTAAGCATTAATTTAGCAGCTAAAACTCCAAATAGAACGTTTGCAATTGCTCCAACCATTAAAGTATATCCAAATGAATATATTGTGCCTGCTGTTGAATGGCCAAACCATGCAAAAACCGGCTTGAATAGTTTTACAAACAAGCTAGATGGTGGTCCGAATGAACCCACGAGCACTGCTGCAACAATAAGCACTGTTGCGTTTCCATCTAAAATTGCGATTACTCCTCTATTAAACCCAATGTCAATTGCTCCTTTAACAGTTTTACCTTTTGATATTTCTTCTTTAATCCGTTCAGAGATAATAACTCCGGCATCTACCCCCATACCTATAGAAAGTATTATTCCGGCTATTCCCGGCAACGTGAGTGTAAAACTTGGAATAAATGGTAAAAATCCTGTTATTGCTGCAACTGTGAATGATATCTGTCCCACTAAAGCAATAGCATAAACTATTCCAGAAACCCTGTAGTTAAATATCATAAATAGCAACACTAAAGTAAATGCAATCACTACTGCCAAAAGCATTGCATCGCGTGCATTTATGCCGAGGGTTGGATTTATTACACTAAAGTTATCTGTTATTAGCTTGAATGGTAAAGCTCCATCGTTAATCTTGTTTGCTAACTTCTTAGCTTCATTTATATTTCCCATCCCACTAATCTTTGCTTCACCATTAGTAATCTCGGCCTGTACTCTTGGTGCATAAATTAGTTCATCATCCATCCAAATTGAAATTTGCCCATTAGTCTTTACAAGTTTACTTGTAGCTTCTTGAAATTTTTTAGCGCCTGCTTTGTTTAATTTTAACGAGACCGCTGGTTCATTATTATTATCGTAACTAACATATGCTTGTTGCACATTTGCACCGGTTAAAACCACATTAGAAAGCGTTACTCCTTTGGGCTTGCCTTGCTCATCCCGCTCTGCACTTTCTCTAAATGTAAGCTTGGCTGTCGCTGCTAACTCTTTTATGGCCTCTTCTGGGTCAAACTCTGCTTCATCCTGCTTCCAAGGGAAGCGTACAATTACTCGCCCTTTACTACAATCTGTATATACTTCACTATCTGCAATATTTTGATCTAACAAACGCTGTTTAATTATATCTTCTGCAATTAACATATTCTCTTTATTAGGCTGCACACCCTCTTCTGGTTTAAGGGTAACATCTACACCGCCTTTAATATCTATTCCCCATCTTATATCTTCTGCACCTTTAATATATACCTTTTTTATATCGCCCCACTGATTATTAACACCAGAAAAAGCCGCCACAGACATTGCTACAATTGCAGCAAACACAAAGAAAAAAACGGATTTACTAACCCTTCTCATAATGAGCCTCCCCGAAAAAATTCTAAGATTAAAAACTTAATTTAAAGTAGCGTGCTAATTAAACTCCACTTTAAATTATAACACTTTTTTGCATATTTTACCATATATTTTATTAAATAATTTGCAGCGGTTCAAAGTTCAGTGCATCTGCAGAGATTAATTTAAAAGGAATCCTTTCATATTCCTCATTAAAAGCGAACTGGATACTGCTGCCATGAAGATGTGCATAGCAACACAGTTTTATTCTTTCTTTATAATTCGATAGTATCCCTAATATCTTTTCTGACCGCTGTTTAATAAATATTGGTGGGTAATGTAAAAAAATAATAAGCTCTTTTGCACCTAATTCTAATGCAGAAAGAATAGACCGTTCTAACCTCATTGTTTCACGGTTGAGTACCTTTTCGTTTTCCTCATCACCTTCACCCAAAAGCCAACCACGTGAACCGCATAGCCCAATATTTTTAAATAAAAAAGCATTGTTATGTAATAACTCTAACGTATTAAAATTATTATAAGCCCAAAATTCTTTTATCTTTTTTCCCGTGCTCCACCAATAGTCATGATTACCTTTGACGATTAATTTTTTGCCCGGTAACGTATTCAAAAAGTTAAAGTCTTTTGTGGTTTCTTCTAATTTAAGACCCCAAGAGATATC
>JBJEZM010000126.1:0-1757 GCA_051887395.1 Oscillospiraceae bacterium
CACACAAGTTAATGCGTAGACCGGCAGATGGTGCTTTATTTCCCTCTCAAAATGCTGTACCTCATATTTACGTTAATCCCATACCGATTGATGAAACACGTGAATTTGCGTTTTCTGTTTATAATGCCCAAACTGGTGCTAATTTTATTTATTTGGGTAGTTTGGGTCAACCTGTAAATGATACTTTTAATGATTTATAGTAACGGTTCAAGTAATCGGAGGTACCAACGATACCAACAGTTATTTAATAATAAAATTTGATTATAATAGAGGGCCAAGCCGGCAATTATGTAAGGCTGGCTCTTTAATTAAACACAACAATTTATCAATTTTGCATAAATATTTTCAATAAAAAGCCGAATATAGAAAAATACATCAAAAAATCCTAATTTTTAAAACTAAAACTAAAATAAAAAATCAGCTGCTCTTCAAAAAGTACAAAAAACTTAAATTTGTGGCTTTATTAAAATATTTTTTCAATTTTGTTCCACGTGGAACAAATGTTAATAACTTTTTTGTGCGTAAAATTCCAACAAAAAACTCCTGCGGTAAGCAGAAATTTATGCGGTTTTAAAGCTAAAAATCAGGCATATAGTTTATATAAAAACAAAGCAGCTGCAACCGCTGCATTTAACGACTCAACAGGTGCTTCCATAGGAATTTTAACGTGATATTTAATCAAATCAGCAATATCTTTAGGCAATCCGTTGCCCTCGTTTCCAATAAATACCATAGCATTGGACTCAAACTTAATATTCAAAAAGTTAGAACTGTTTTCAGCAAGCACAGCGGCATAAGTTGCAATGCTGGCCTTGTGGCAGCTGCTAATAAAGCCAGCCACATCATCAGTTTGCATAATCTTAACTCTAAAACAAGAGCCCATAGAGGCTTTTATAACTTTGGGGCTAAAAACATCCACTGAATTTTTGGAAACAAATATATTATTAACACCAAACGCTTCTGCGGTCCTAATTATCGTGCCAAGATTCCCAGGGTCTTGCAAATCAATAAGCGCAATGCTTTTACTTGGTAAATTGTTAAAATTTAAGATTAGCTTAGGCATTTGGCAAACGCAGTATATTCCAGCAGGAGTTGTATTTTGCGATAATTTTTTTTCTAAACTCTCCTCAACTAAAAAAACATGACTTACTGTAGAGATATTTTTGATAAAATCAGCATACTTTGCTGCAAATGCAGGTGTAATAAAACAATATAATATGTTCAATTTGCTTTTTAAAGCTTCTTGCACAAGACGAAAACCTTCTATTACAAATTGCATATGCTTGTAGCGTTGTTTTTTGTGCTGGTTTAGTTCACAAACTAACTTTATCAAGTTGTTGCTTTTGCTTGTTATCTTCTTCAAATCATTCATTTTCTATATCCGCCCACTGATTTTTGAATTAATTATGGCATATATTTTTACATGTGTCAATAAACAAATTACTAGATATAGTTGCATAAAATAATATGGATGTGCTATAATTGAAATAACACATTATATTATTTTAAAAGATAAAAAGGAGGAATTTATTTATGGAAAATTTAGAATCTAAAGGAGTGTTAGGCAGTTTTAAGTTATCAGAAAGTGTAATTTCAACCATTGTGGCAACAGCAGCCACAGAGGTGCCGGGGGTGGCTTGCATGGCAAGTTTTGAGCCGAATTTTAAGAATATTTCTACCATTAAGAATATTTTAAATACCACTTGCTTCAAAACGCGTCATTTTGTTATCCATTGTATCCCCTGCTTTTCAAACAA
>JBJEZM010000127.1:0-6575 GCA_051887395.1 Oscillospiraceae bacterium
ATAAGGCAGCGGACCAAGAGCCAAAAATTGTTTGGGGAGTTGGTAATAAGCTTGCAGATGCCATGGAAGAATCTGCAAAGAGCAATAAAGACCAACAATATGGCTTAATAGATTATACATACCCTACAGTAAACTCAAATATAATAAGCATTTCTTTTAAAGATAACGAATCTTCTTTTTTGGTGGGCTATCTTGCAGCAGCACTTAACCAAACTGGCAAACTTGGCTTTATTGGCGGCATAGAAAGTGATAATGTAGATAGATTTGAATGGGGTTATAAAGCTGGAGCTAAGTATTATGCGCAAGAAAACAATAGAGATATTATTGTGTCTGCTCAATATGCAAATAGCTTCACAGACCAAGCAAAAGGCAAAGATATAGCCAACAAAATGTATGCAGATGGCTGTGATATAATTTATTCTGCAGCGGGTGCGGTTGGGCTAGGAGTTTTAGAATCTAGTAAGGAACATAATTTATATTTCATGGGAGCAGACCGTGACCAAACTTCTATAGATACACAGCATATATTAGCATGTAGCTTAAAAAACATAGGCAATGCAATGTTTGCCACATCAAAAGGTATTTACGACCAAAAAGAGCCCAAACTAATGGGAGAGAACCGTAACTTAGGTCTTAGTGACGATGCAGTGGGGATAGCATTCGGCTCTAATAAACTCATTACAGAGGAGATTAAGAATAAAATAGAGGAATTGAGGAATAAAATAATAAGCAATGAATTTGCAATCCCTTACGACAAAGCAAGCTATGACGAATTTATTACAAAGCTGGTTAAATAAAAATTATTTAGATTAAAGTTATAAATAAAAAACTGTGTCCCTCAGCAAAAGCTTGGTACACGGTTTTTTAGGTATATTAATGATTTGAAACTAAGTAAGCAAAAAATGAGCATAGCTGCCATTTTGGGTAGCATGGACCATAAGTTTATCTTTAATACGATCTTTTAATTCACTTACATGCGAAATAATTCCAATCATGCGCCCGGTGTTTTTAAGCTGCATAAGCACTCCAATAGCACAATCCAAAGCTTCTTCATCTAATGTACCAAAACCTTCATCAATAAACATGGTATCTATGTGAGTACCGCCAGAGAAATTAGCAATCACTTCAGAAAGCGCAAGTGCAAGTGCCAAGGCGGCTTTAAAACTTTCTCCACCAGAAAGCGTACTCACATCACGCGGCTTGCCGGTAAAACTGTCCATAATTTCTAGATCCAACCCAGAGGAGTGGTGTTTATTTTTCTCTAATTTACGCTGCAATTTATACCTTGCCATAGTCATCTCTCTAAGTTTTAAGTTAGCAATTTCAATAATCAAGTCAAAGTAAGAAGAGAGCACGAACCTTTCAAAAGAGAGTTTTGCAGGGTTTTGACCAGATGCCAACCTATATAGCTCATTTGTTTTGTAACATAGATTGTTATTTTTTTCTATCTGCTGCCAAACGGTTTTAACTTTATTTTTAGTACGCAAACAGATTTCTATAGTTGCCGCAAGATCTATACATTCTTTTTGGCATGCCTTAAGTGCATCAACACTTTCTTTGTGCTTGGCTTTAAGCATATTTAAATCTTTTAAAGAGTTAGCGCCAATATCTTCTTTAAGAACAGAGAGCCGTGTTAATATTTCGCGTTTTTTGCTTTCGTGCTCGGTAATTTCTGCTTCAAGTGCAGCGCAGTTTAAAATAAGTGCAGCTTTATATTCTGCAAGACACTCAAAACCGGCAGACTTATAAGCAGCTTTAAATTTTGCGATCTCACTTTCAAGTTGAGCTTGCAGCACAGCAATATTTTGATTATGCAGTTTTATTGAACTTTCATTTTTAAAAAAAATAGCTTGCTTTTCTTCTAACAAACCAGCAAGCTCTTTAAGAGCAGCTTCATGCGTGTTAATTTCGACTTTTAATTTACTTATTTGGTCAGATATATCTTCTGCAGAGCTAGCCTGCGGGTAAAGACTTTTATTGCGTTTCTCTTTCACTTTAAGATCAGCGGCCAAAGTTTCTGCTTGCAGCCCTAATCTGGTATCTGTTTTTGTTTGTTCTTCGTATTTTGCACGAACAACTTCAAGAGTAAAGTCTTTATTTTTAAGCAAGTTTTCTGTAGGGAACAGAACGTTCACCTGCTGCTTTATCTCTTGTTCTTTAAGTTCGAGCTCATGGCAATTTAGAGTCAACTTTTGATGAGTTAAATTTATTTGCTCTTCATTTGCAAATATATCACTAAATTCAAATAAAAACACACCAGCAGAACGTAGAGCATCAAATAATCCTTGCAGCTTTAGTTGAATTTGGTGCAAATTTTGCGCGGTGTCTTCCAAAGTGGTTTTCAAGGCTTCTAACATCTGCTGCGTTAAATGTTTAACTGGCAACTTAGCAACTTTTGGGTGCTTTGTAGAGCCACAAACCGGGCAAGGTGCACCATCATTTAAAGTTTTAGCTAAAAAACCAGCCTGCTGTTCCAAAAATAGTTTATAATCGGCAGAATAAGATTCTTTTTGTGCTTGGTGCTCTTTGTGTAATTTTTTAAAAGTTTGCAGCAGATTTTTAATTTGAGAAATATTATTTTTTTGCAACTTTAAGGTATCAATTTGCGCTTTTATTTCTAGCCATTGCTCGCTTAATATAATAAGCTTTAACTTTTCTTTAGCCTTAGCTCTTTGCAACTTTATATCAGCCAGTTCAGCTTTTAAGGTATCGCATATTTTAAAATCGTCAATCAAAGCTTCTAAACGTGGTATTGTTTGCTCATATAATTTAATCTGGTCACTTTTTTGTGTTTGCGCAGTAAGCTTAGCTTTAAGCGCATCAACCTCTAAAGCAAGTATGGAATTTTGCTCGGTTTCTTGCAAAAGTGTTGCATTCAACTGCTCTAACTGCACCTGCTTATCACTTAATAACCTTTCTTGGGGCTGCAGGTCTTTTGCAGCACGATATTTTATCATGTCACTTTTAGCTTTTTCTGTCACATCTTCAGTTTGTTTTAAAAGTTCAAGTTTAGAAAGTAATGTAGTTCTTTCTTGAATTTTAGTGTTTATGCGTTCAGTGCTTTCTAGTCCTAAAGCAAGCTCTTTGCAGGCGGTTTCTAAACCGGTTCTAGAGCTTTCTAGCTCTAATAATTTGCACTGTTGAACTTTAATTGCAGCCCCTAATAACTCTAAAGATTTTTGAATACCAGGCTCAGGTTTGCGCAGTTCTGTTTCTAATCCAGCATCTGCCAAACTGCCCAAAATACTTTGCAATAAAGCAAAGATCGTACTTTTAGCCGAAGCAATATGTTCGGTAAGCTCTTTAGCTTTTAACTTTAAGATATTAGTAAATTCATCAATTTGTTCTGTGTTAAAAATTCGCCTAAAAATAATCTGCTTTTCATCACTTTTAGCTTCTAATAAACGTTTAAATTCACCTTGAGGAAGCATAACAATCTGTTTAAATTGCCGTTCGTTAACACCTAAGAGTTCTTCTATTTTTGTGTTCACAGCTTTTAAATTATCTATTACTTCGCCAGAATCTAAAGTTAGCACAGCCTTAGAACTAATGGCACGGCTTGTGTTTTTGTTTGTAGTCTTAATATACGGTGCAAAACGTTTAACTTTAAATATTTTATCTTTTAAAGCAAATTCAAATTCCACAAAACAGAGAGTTTTTTCATCGGCAAAATCACTTTTAAAATCATCTGGAGTGCGTGAAAGACCGCTTGCCTTGCCAAAAAGTGCAAAAGATATCGCATCAAACAATGTGGTTTTGCCGGAGCCTGTTGGCCCAGTGATTAAGAATATATTGTTTTTTATGTTTTTAAAATTAAGCGTAACTTCTTTGGCAAAAGGGCCAAAAGCAGAAAGAGTTAAAGAAAGCGGTATCATAATTATTGTACACTCCAATTTTTCGATTTATTTAAGTTAAAAAAGTTCATTTACTAAGATCTTTAATAACGTCTTTTACAATTGTTGAATATTCATCATCGAGTTCGCTGTTTGTAAGCTCTTTATAAAACATCTTAAACATTCCATTAATATCCTGCTTAAGCTCTTTGTTTATAACAGCATCAAAATTTATATCTTCATTTGCGGAAACAGAAAACCCTAAAACGTTATCAAAAACTTGCCGGAGCCTAAACATTCCGTCAAACACATCGTTATCTTTTAATTTTGCAAATATATAATCTGCGGGGTTCTCCACATATTTTCGAGGGTTTTGCGTAATATCGTTAATAAACCCAGAAATCACACAAAGATCGTGAAGAGTGGCTAATTGCTGTGTTTTAACCTTTAAATTGCCTCTTTCTTTAAGTTCAATTATAGTTACACTTTTGGCTTGAGCAGCTTCGGCAATTGAATATTTAAGTAAAGAACCGGCGTATCTTATATGATTTTTTGCAACTTTTTGCGCGCAATGAAGATGCCCGAGCGCAATGTAGTCAAAAAATTCAGCAGGGGCAATATCTATAATATCCATGCCGCCAATAGGCAATTCAGAGTCAATAACGTCTAACTCAGAGAATGCGTTTTTTTGGGGCTTAAAATAAGAAAAAAAACCATGTGCAATTAAAATATTGCGCTCGCTGGTTTTAATATTTGGCTTATTATGGTCAATAATAGTAGTAAAAGCTTCACTTAAACTTTTAAATTTCAAGTCAAAAGCATGCATGGCCTTTTCTAGCGAAAAGTATGGCAAAAAAAAGAAGTTAACAGATCCAAAATCATCTGCAAAAGTCAGCTTGGGCAGAGTATTTTCAAATTCACCTATAATATGCAGCCCTTGATTTTGATATAATCTGTTGCCAAAAGCAAGCCGCGTAGCACTATCGTGATTGCCGGCAATAGCAAGCACTTTTGTATTTGTTTCGGTTGAAACTTCATAAAGGAGGTTATCTAGCAGTCTAATAGCTTCTATGGAAGGAACGCTTTTATCGTATATATCTCCGGCAATAATTAATATATCTATATTTTCTTTTATTAGTAGCTTTTTAAGATTATGTAAGATAAAAGTTTGATCGTTTATTAACGAATAACCGGCAAGTGTTTTACCAAGATGCCAGTCGGCAGTGTGTAGAATCTTCATAATTTTCGCCTTTTCAATAAATTTATTCGTCTTCAGGAGCTTCTCGGGTTTCTGTTGCTTTACAAAGAATACCGTCTAAATGGTCATTTTCATGACAAATACAGTTTGCTCAGAACAAGGTTGTTTTAAAAGTAAGTTTTTTACCATCTTCATCAAGAGCTTCTATGGTAATCTCGAATGGCCGGTTGGTTCTATAAATATGACCAGGGAGAGAGAAACAACTTTCCCAACCAATTTGGAATCCAGACTCTTCTATGATTTTAGGGTTTATAAATACTAACGACTGGCCTGGTTTTCTTTCTAAATTTTCTATCCTCGTAAATTAGCTCTCCTCTTGCTTTTTGCGAAATTACAAAAAAACGGTCTGTATAACCAACTTAATTAGCAGCAAGCCCAGTACCATTTGGTAAAGAAAGAAAAGTATCTTTTATATTTTGTATCTTAGTTTGAAGCTCCTCACTAAAATCCTCAACAGGAGAACATTTAGTTGATAAAGCAGCAGGTGAAGAGGCGCCATTGTCTACAAGCACTTCTAAAACCTCGGCACGCGTATAGATACAAAGCTAAACAATATAGCAATGCTAATAAACGAAGCTGGCATTTTTTTGGTAAGTCTCATTTTATTTTTGTAAATTTATAAGAACATTACCGACTATAGCTTATATTATAACTTACTCGAGCTTGAATTGTCAAATATTAACAGAAGCAATTTTTTATGCAGAGCCCTGTTGACATTTGGGCAAACATTTGGTATTATATTAACATGAAAAAAGATTGCCGATGTGGCGGAATGGCAGACGCAGATGACTCAAAATCATCCGGGAAACCATGGGGGTTCAAGTCCCTTCATCGGCACCAAGTTTAGCTTTGCTGCCATGTTTGTTGTGGCATATATTAAAGGGTTGCATTTTAGCAGCCCTTTAATATATTAGAAAGGTGGTTTTAGTGGCAAAAATAGTAAAAAAAGTTAAAGAGAAAATTTATTCGACTTTAAATTTAGAACAGTTTTCTAACAACTTTTTAAAATTTTCAAATGTTCACTTTGGTAATTTAGTAGGTACAAGTTTAATTAACACATTTATTAATACATTGTTTTATAGGCTTGGCGACGGCATAAAAGATGTTCTGCTTTTTAATTTAATAGTATTTGCTATGACACCGTTTGCAAAGATTAGCGCGGTATTCTTTTTAAAAAAGAGAAATTTCACTCAAAATTTTATAGTTAGTTTTTTAGCATATATTATGGTGTATGTGTTGTTTTTTGCGCTTTTGCTTTTTAAGAGTGTAGTTTTAACTATAGTAGTGGCGATGATTTTTGCGGTTGGTAATGGCTTTTATAAGGTTGCATATTCGCTTTCGCTTACCCAATATATTGGGAATGATAGACGAAGCAGGGCAATGAATTTAATTGGTATCTATTCAGGTTTTGTAACGGTAATTATACCAATCTTTTTTGGCCAAGTAATATCTTTGTTTAGGGGTTTTATTGGTTATGGCATTTT
>JBJEZM010000128.1:0-1743 GCA_051887395.1 Oscillospiraceae bacterium
AAAATGTTGTAACATTACAGTAATTATAGTAGTGCAAAAACACTAAGCTGTCAATAAACTTTTGTGCGGCGAAATTGAAGCGGTTAAAAAAATAAAAAGCCTCTGTATTTAACAGAAGCTTCTTATTTAAGCATTATTTTCCGTGGCAGTTTTTGTATTTAAGCCCGCTGCCACATGGGCAAGGATCGTTACGTCCAACTTTTTTGATATTGATATCTGATGGATTGTCTCCTTGATTTTGTGCAGTTTTTGCAGCTTCTTGTGCCGCAGCGTTAGTTTGCGAGATTGCATGCATAAGGTTCATCTCTTTAACAGGACGCACCATAAGCAGCATTTTAACCGTATCTTCTTGTATTGCGGCGATCATGCTATCAAACATCTCAAAGCCTTCTAATCTATATTCAACCACAGGGTCACGCTGAGCATAAGACCTTAAGTGGATACCCCTCTTTAGCTCGTGCATAGCGTCTATATGTTCTATCCACTTCTCGTCAACATTACGCAAAAGCGAGCTGCGTTCCAGTTCGCGCATTATATCTGCACCAAACTGCTGTTCCTTTTGAGTATAAATATCGTGTGCACGGGTTTTTAGTTCATCAACAATCTGTACATTTTTTAGCTCTTCTAATGCTTCTTGCTCAAATTTAAAGTCTTCATTATAGGTAAGCCAGCCGAGGAAGAAGTCTTTTAATCCGGTTAAATTCCAATGTTCCGGTTCTATTCCAGAAGGCAGATAAGAATACACAGTGTTTTCTATAGTTTCATCCATCATCTTCATAATGTATTTGTTAATGTTTTCACCGTTTAGCACCTTAGCGCGCTGAGCGTATATAATTTCACGCTGCTTGTTCATAACATCATCGTATTGCAGAACATTTTTTCTAATCTCAAAGTTACGGCCTTCAATTCCTTTTTGTGCCCTTTCTATAGCGTTGGTGACCATTTTATTTTCAATTGCTTCGTCATCTGCAAAGCCTAGAGTTGTCATCATTTTCTGCATGCGTTCACCGCTAAACAAACGGATTAAACTATCATCAAAAGATAAAAAGAATCTGCTTTCTCCTGGGTCACCTTGGCGCCCAGAACGCCCTCTTAACTGGTTATCTATTCTTCTGGATTCATGACGTTCAGTACCAATAATGAACAAACCGCCAGCCTCTACCACTTTAACTGCCTCTTCTTGTACCTCTGCCTTAAATTTATTCTTGAGTTCGGTGTAGAGCTTTCTGGCTGCTAAAATCTCTTCATCATTTGTGCTGGCAAATCCGGTTGCCTCGTTAATAACACCTGGCTTTATTCCCTGGCGTTTAAGTTCAATTTTAGCCTTAAGTTCAGCGTTTCCACCAAGAATGATATCTGTTCCACGCCCAGCCATGTTAGTTGCAATTGTAACAGCACCAAAACGCCCGGCTTGTGCAATAATTTCAGCCTCTTTTTCGTGATATTTAGCGTTTAATATCTCATGAGCAATGCCTTCTTTGCGTAAGAGCATACCCAAATGTTCAGATTTTTCGATAGAAACCGTGCCAACAAGCACAGGCTGTCCTTTTTTATGGCACTCAATAATTTGGTTAATTACTGCTTTAAATTTACCTGATTCTGTTTTATATACAGCGTCTGGATAATCTATTCTAATTACTGATTTATTTGTTGGGATTTCTATAACATCCAGTTTATATATCTCACGGAATTCAGATTCCTCGGTAAGTGCAGTACCTGTCATACCAGAGAGTTTTTTGTAGA
>JBJEZM010000129.1:0-1731 GCA_051887395.1 Oscillospiraceae bacterium
TTATTTTTCAGCTTTCCCATTGTCAGTTTTGCATCTTTAACAATATTAGGGCTCTCTTTTAAAGGAGCATAGCAAGAGCTAATTGTATATTCAAGTAGTGATGTTTCGCAAAGTTTAACCATTATAATACTAGGTTCTACGTTTACAGGCCTATCGATTAAAATTAATTCATCAAAACCATCGTCATCAATATCCGTTAAAACTTTAGCTGCATAGCTGTGATTCATATCTTCTATCTCGCGCAATTTAGTATCGGTATATTCATAAACAAACACTTCTTTTGTCCTCTGGCCCTGCGTTCCTACTCCCACAATAAGATTATCGTTTCCTAATTTTCGCATTCTCCTAAAAGATACATCCTCTATTTCGCAATTATACCTGTTAGATACAACCACACTACTAATTACATTCCAAATGCCTGCACTCTTTTTAAGCATAGCAATTTTAGTTGTTGTTTTATTATTGTTAGTAACAGAATAAAATACAAAAATTGTATTTTTATCTTTGTCTTTTGTACTTCGCCTAATAAAAGGCATAACATTTTCACCAGATTTAGGGTAAATTAATGCCAATTCTTGGTTGTCAGTAAAACGTGCAAGCGCCTCTTGAACCCCTTTCTGATCTTCTGAAATAATCGGGGGCTTCATATCTTTTTCTACATTAAAATTAATTTCCATGCAAGATGAAAATATTAATGGATAAATAATAATTAAACAAACTAAAAAACTATTTTTATGTCTTCCTCTAAACAATATTATCACCAAACTAATTAAATATTTGTTGACCTAACATGCCATAACACGCTATAGATAAAATACCTATATATATTAGTAACAAAGGTTTGCCTTTAAACACTTGTGGAATTGCTTGGTTCTCACTTGAATTTCTAGCTTGTAAGACCACCAAATAAGTAATCAAAATATAACTAATATAAGTACAAAACATAAACCAGATTCCCTGAAAAATTGTATATTCTCTATATATACATATAAGGTTAACCCCCATAAGTAATGGATCAAATAAGATCGAAAGCATTGTAATTTTAATTTTCCCAACAAAGCTAAAATTTGTTAAAACAACTATTTGCAGTGCTAAACTTAACAATTCGCAAACAAAAATAATAACTGGCACTAAAGCATAATTTGTAATAAAATCACCAAGAATAAGCTTAAAGAAACAAAAAAATATAAATGTGAGAGACGATAACAAAAACAACATAAAAATCATTTTTTGTGGTTTTATTTGCTTTTCTGGTGCAACAAATAGTCGCTTTATTCCTAGTCCATAAATTAAAAGCAAATTTTCACAAATAATTGCTGCTAAAATATCTCCTAAAATTTTCACAATAAATTCGCTCCCAATTAAAACTACAATCTACTATCTCAAAGTTATATCATAAGATTCCAATTTTTTTAACACTGCAATAATAAGTTTGTCTATATATTCATCATCCAATGTTTTTTCTGCTGATCTTAATTTTAAATTAAATGCCACACTTTTTTTACCTAAAGGAACCTGCACCCCTTCATAAACATCAAATAGCTCTAGTTCTTCCAAATTATTTTTCAATTCCTGTTTAATTATAGATTCAATAAATGCAACCGGGATATTTTTATCGCACACAAGAGCTAAATCCCTTAAAACTGCTGGATATTTAGGCAGCGGTTTATATACTTTTTTTGTTTCTGCTAATTCAAACATTGTTTTTATATCAAGTTCAGCAATTAAAAC
>JBJEZM010000130.1:0-6462 GCA_051887395.1 Oscillospiraceae bacterium
CCATCAGCCAACAAAAGGCTTTTTTGAAGCTGGTGGAGCCCTTTTGCCATATGCCCTGGAAACCAGTTTATATTGTCAACTTTTTGCATAATTATTTTACTCTTCCTAAATGTTTTAATGGCTGATACCTAAATACTGCTCTTGCATTTATATAACGCTCATCAATCATCCCAATTCCAGGGTATCTACTATCGGATGAATAATTGCGATTATCACCTAAAACAAACACGCAACCTTTTGGCACTACCACGGGGAACTCCACTCCCTCAAAACGATTAGTTGGTGTATTAACATAATCTTCTTTCTGTAAAATTCCGTTAACCCAAACCTTTCCTTTTTCAAAATCTATATTGACTTCATCACCTTCTTCTCCAATAACTCTTTTTATTATACTTTCATTAAAAAGATTCGGTTGATTAACAACAACAATGTCACCTTTTTTAATTTTACCAAATATATTATTATTAATAAGCACTACTAATTTTTCGTTATTAAATAGCGTTGGATTCATAGAATCACCATCAACATCTGCTGTTCTAAATATAAACGAAGTTAAAAATAGCATTAAGCAAACTGCGCCAACTATTAATTCTGCAAATTCATAGATGCTGTTCCAAGTATTATGTTTAACGGATTTTTGTGCTTCCAAAGTTAACTCATTGTTTATAATATTTTGATTATTTGTGCCCATATAGCCTCACTCCTTTTTTACTACTAATTTTCAATATTATACGACAAAATTCGACAAATATTGCAAAACCTGATGATATACTCAAGATTTAGATGTCATAATTATACACAAATTAATGAATAATATCCAATTATTAATCAGAAAGGATATGATTAAAGTGGTTTATTTAGATGACGATGATAAAAAGGATAAACTATCTACTTTAATAATAAATTCAAATAATCTACCTTCTGATACTTTGTTTGAATATAGTAAAAAAATTGCTCACTTCACAAATACAAACCTTATAATATTACATATAATGGCAGATTCATATAGTAAATTAAGCCAAAAAACAAGAATAGAATATATTAATGATCTATTTTCAAAAAGTTCAAACAACAATTGTCAAATGTTTGTGATCAATTCTATAATTTCAAAACAGAGCATGTATCGTATAATAAAAAAATATCACGTTATAAATATTGCATCCTATTTAAAAACACTACATGATACTAATTCATTAGAATATTTTTCTGATATTAAGTTAAATATAGTTCCTTTGAATACAATTAACACAGCTAATATGCCGAATTCTCAAACTAGATTAATAGCACATTAATTTTTGTTTAATAAGGTTAATTTTTTCAAACTATTGCCTATTGCTGCACGTGTGGTATCACCCAACATAAAAGCCAATTCACTATTTGAAGCTTGTGGGTTTTGCAGTCGCAATTCTGCAATCTTTTTTAACTTTTGTGGTAAACATTCAAACTTGCCACACTTTTTTAGTGCCAAAATCTTTTTAATTTGAATTTCTGCTGCACAAATAGTTTTATCTATATTAGCATTATCGCAATTTGTTATTCTATTCACTCTATTGCGTAGCTCTTTGTATATTTTAGTATTCATAACTTCAAAGCAGGTCTTAATTGAACCTAAATGGGTTAATATTTCTTCAATTGTTTCACTATCTTTTGTATGAATTATCATATTATCTATTCTTTTTGTTAAATTAATTTTAAAAAATAAGTTATGTAAATGTTCATAAATAGTTTCTGCCACTTGTTGTTGATTTTTCAATACAAATTCTATTCTATATTCTTTTTGCGGGTTAGAAAATCTACCACAGCTTAAAAATAAACCTTGTAAAAAGAATACCCTTAATTTTTCAGAATGCCAATAATCATTGATAAACTTCACTTTTAAGTCATCTTTCGTTATACGTTTAATAAAAAGCGGCAACATCGTAAAATTCATCCGCACCGAAAATTTTGTAGAATTAGTGATTTTTTCTATTTCGAGCGTTCTTTCTTTAAGATCTTCAATAAGCTCAAATATTTCGGATACTGTTTCTTCGCTTTCTGATTTTATTAAAATAACATCTTTATTGTGATTACTCAACCATGGCAGCATTAACCCATAAAGCCGAGCTTCTTTTTCTTGCCTTTTTGTTGCTTTGTTCGCACATATTTCAGTTTTTACTTGTTTACTAAAAGACATTTATCAATACCCTCTATCCACATTTTTCAACAGCTTCTTTTAAAGAGTTTACAATATAATCTTGCTCTAGTTCAGTTAGTTTATTAAAAAGTGGTAAAGATATTTCATTTTCGTACGCTTTAACTGAATTCGGATAATTGCTAGCCTTAAATCCTAAATTCCCATAAGCAGTGTGCATTGGTAAAGGCACATAGTGAACATTTGTAGCCACATTTTTTTGAGTAGCCATATAGTCTATTATCGCGTCTCTAGTTTTGTCTGCTATTCCCTGAATATTTGTAATCATTAAATGTCCAACTGAATCATAGTCTTTTGTTTTGTGTGGCAAAATTTTAACTTTTTCGCCTAGTAAAGTGTATATCTTTTTTTCATAATTATCAATTAAATGTTTTCTTTTTGCAATAATGTTTTCATAGCGTTTAAGTTGAGCAAGCCCTAATGCTGCTAAAATATCCGGCATGTTACATTTATATCCCAAAAATCTAATGTCATAACGCCATCCACCTATTTTAGATTTAGCCAGCGCATCTTTATTTTGGCCATGCAATGCCCAAAGCATAAACTCATTATATATTTCTTCGTCTAAGCCTTCACCAAAGTCACGCCAAGTAACTGCTCCACCTTCGCCACAAACCAAATTCTTTACGGCATGAAAAGAAAAACAAGAAAAGTCGGCTAAATGTCCTACTGGCATACCTTTACTAATTGAACCAAAAGAGTGAGCAGCATCTGCGATCAAGGCAATTCTACCGATTCGTTTTTGCAATTCATTTTTAGGTTCAAATTGAACACATTTTTCTTCCAGCACTTTTTTTATATTGTCGTAATCAGGGCAACCACCAGCAACATCAACTGCAATGACTGCTTTAGTTTTTTGCGTAATTTTTCTTTCAATTGCTTGTGGATCTATATATAAACCGCCCCTTTTCACATCAGCAAAAACAATTTTTGCACCAACATGATCAATAACACTCGCCGATGCAGAATAGGTATATGGTGTTGTAATTACCTCATCACCGTTCTCTATTCCAAGTAAGCGTAATGTCAGTTCAAGTGCCGCTGTAGCACTATTTACACAAACTGCTTTACTGTTTTGACATCTGTGTGCAATTGCTCTTTCAAATTCTTTTGTTTTAGGCCCTGTTGTTAACCATCCAGATTTAAGTACAGAGACAACTGAGTCAATTTCCTCTTGACTAATATCTGGCGGAGAGAATGTTATCTTCATACGATTCACCCTTATAACTCTTTAAATTTCAAGATTTCTTAAAAATTCCTGATTATCTAATAATAATTTATATGCTGGAATAAATTCTTCTAAAAACATATCTACTTCTGGCCGATTCAAACTCTTTAATTCATTTGTTAACTTCTTTTCAAAGTTAACAAATTCTGCATTGCCAGATTTATTTTCCTCTATACATTTTATAAGAGCTGCAAATTTATCTGCCTCTTTCACTAGCCTTAAAACTTCCTCATCTTGCGGATCTCAAATAAGTTTGTAATCCATTTGCAACTTTTTTGGCAACATATTAATAAACTTTTCTGTTGCCAACTTCTCAATTTTTTTATATTCTTTACAAATCTCTGGATTTTTATATTTTATTGTAGTAGGCAAATCGCCTGTTAAAATTTCAGATGCATCATGATACATTCCTATCAAAGTTACATAACCAGGATCAAATTTACTACCTATTTTTTTATTGCAAAGCAATGCCAATGCATGTGCAATAACCGCCACATCCAAACTATGTTCACAAACACTTTCATTTTTTATATTTCTCTAGCCCCCAACGGGTAATATATCTCATTCGAAAAACCATTGCAAAAAAATTACTCTTCATTAAAAAATTTACAATCCCTCCTCTATTTAATGTTCCAAAATAATAAAACAATTAGGCAAGTGACCTTATGTTTTGTTAAGACCACTCACCTAACTATAAAATAGACTAAACTCTAACCAATAACATCTTTAAGACCTTTACCCGGTTTAAATGCTGGGTATTTAGAAGCTGGGATTTCAATTTCTTGTTTCGTTCTTGGATTAATTCCTTTTCTTGCTGCACGTTCTCTAACTTCAAATGTTCCAAAACCAGTTAAAGTAAGCTTATCGCCAGATTTAAGAGTTTTCTTTACAGTGTCAATAAATGCATCTAAAAAGATATTTACATCCTTTTTAGATGCTTTTGTTTGTTTAACAATAGCATCTATAACATCTTGCTTTGTCATTATCTAAACCCTCCCAAAAATTCTATTTCATACATTGACCGAAAATATAACAAATCCACATACGGCCACGATATAATTTTAACACAAATATTAAATTACAGCAAGCTTCTTTATTTATTTTTCGCGAGTTTTTATTGTTTTTTTTCTTAAAAAACAATTTTTAGTTAAAACGCAGCCTTTTTGTTAATAAAATGTTCACAAGTGCAAAGTTGTTATGATAAAATCAATGTTTACAACATTTACATTAAAAAAATTTCTTAATCAATATATAACGCTATTAACTCTACCAGTCATATATTCTTAGTGTTTTTTATTGTTCTTGTTTTATGGCTGCAAGTGCACTTATTTTAACCGCACGATTTGCTGGTGCAAGTCCAGAAACTAAGCCTACTAATAAACCAAATAATATTCCACCTATAATTAAATATATTGGTATCGTTATTACATCTTTTCCCTCCATTAAATCGAACATGTTAGTAAAGTTATTTACAAATTCAACTAACTCTGTACGGAATTTATTATTCACTGCACTCTGAACAAAACCTTCATTGCTGGCTAAACGTACAATTGCAGAAAGTCCTTTTGCTATTCCATATGAACTTCCAACACCAATAATTCCTCCGCAAAGTCCAACTATTCCGGCTTCAGTTAAAAACATCCTTCTAATATTACGCAAGCTGCAACCTAACACCTTCATAACACCAATTTCTTTAGTGCGTTCAGATATAGACATGAACATCATATTAGCTATACCTAATGCCGAAACGATTACTGTAATTACTCCAAGTGCTAAAAGCATTGAACGGATACCTGCTGATTGTTTTTGCTTTTCTTTTATGTCTCCTAACAAACTCTTTGTCTTGTAGTTTAAATTGTTCTGCACGGTTTCTACAATCCCTTGCACAGCATTCCAATCTTTGGCAACCACAGTTATTGTGTCGTATGCAAATTTATTATTCTTACTATTATTTAAGTTAAAGTTATTGATGTTCGATTTTTCTTTTATTTTTTTTAATTCCTTGAATGTATCAATATCTATGTATATATTACCAAGATTATCTATTTTTTGCCAACCATTTTCTTTTTCATTAAGTTCTTTCAGCAGCTGCCAATTTCGGTTATTAAATAGATCAAAATCTCCTTCTGTTAAAAAGCCTGTTATGTTTATATCAAATCTGTCCCCCGAAATGTTTTCTAAAGACGTAACCGATACATCTTCTGTTTCATCGTCATCATCAGCTAGGTTTTCTGAATTCATCTGGCTATAAAGTTTTTCTACTAATTTACGTAACTGTTTTTCATCACTAGAATTAAAGATAATACCTTTTAGTTTTTCTTTCCTAATATCAAAAAATGGTTCCATATCTTTTTTTGTATCATAGCTATACATTACTCTGTATATGAATCTTTGTAAATCCTCCCATCTTTTAGCCTTTAAGTCCAAAAAACAATACGGAAATAGTGAACCAATAACAATATTCTTTTTTTTAGATTTTGGAATATCTTTAATAAATTTGCAATCTGGTGCTAGCGTGTAGCCCATTTTTTTTAAGTTAGCGGGTGTGCAGATATTGAAATTAAATGCTACTGTATTAAAATAGTTAGAAATATATTGATTTTCTACACAAAAATGTATTAGATCATATGTTTCGCACTGTGGAAAAACAAAATCTACGCCGTTAATTTTAGAAAGTTTTTTAATTAATTCATCTCCGTAATCGAGTGTTTCATCATTTTGATCTTGATTCTGGTTTTGCAGTAGTTCTTTATTTTTGTTTTTTCCCTTATTTGGATTATATTTTCGTCTTAAAATTGTAATTTGGTTGATATCCGTTCCACTTTTCATAACTTCTTCTATGTTAGTTGTTATTGTATAGCTAAACGCAAATGTTAACACAATAGAACAAGTGCCCAAAACTATTCCGGCAATTGTTAAAAATGTTCTTAGTTTACGGCGTGTAAGATTTTTTACGGAAAATTCTACTACATCAGATATCCTCATCATCTATATCTAAACTCCTCTTCCCATAGATTATCTAGCAGTATTTTGTATTCCTCAT
>JBJEZM010000131.1:0-6385 GCA_051887395.1 Oscillospiraceae bacterium
CACATGTTCCAGTTACTTTGTCAAAATTTGGTTTTTTACCAAAGTACACTTTTTGCTCTGTTTTGCCTTTGCATAAACTGTATTTTGTAGTGCTTGTGTTTAAGTCTGCCACCGGAATAAACTTGGTTGGCGCTGAATTTGCCGCTTTAATCCCCAGATTAAGTTGAGTTAGCAGCATTGTTGCCGCCAGCGAGTTAGAGACCACCCTTTTTAGCGCTATTTTGAACAACTTTTTTGGTATTAGCTATAAAATTATTCCCCGCTTTGCATATTTTTTATGTTATTATGTGTATTTATTATATTATGTTAATTTTAAAATGTCAACACTTTTTTCTTTTGCACAAAAATCCCCTCGTTGCAAGCTGAGGGTTTTTTTATTTAAATTTTTAGTTTTGTATTTTTTTCAAGTCTGTGTTAAAATATATTTCAGTGGTAGAGATTTGGTCTTTAGATAGAGTCCCTCTCGGATAACTCAAAATTGTCAAGCGAGGAGGTGATTTTATGCTAAAACTATAAAAGCTGGTTTTTAGATCGTTTAAAAAATAGATAAAAAAGGGCAAGCGCCCGTATATAATTACAAGCGCAAACCTCAAAAATAACCATTTTTAATACTAAATCTAAAGACCAATTGCAAAAGCCTCTATCAACATTATCATATCACTTTATTTTAATTTGTCAAATCTTTTTGTTTCTGTTAAAGTGAGAATTCATCCTTTAGTTTTTCAAAAAAGCTCTTGCGTTTTGTGTAATTTTTTCCATCTTGCAAAGTATCTGCAAATTCGCGCAATTTTTCTTTTTGCTTAGAGTTCAAGCCTTTTGGCACTTCAATATTCACTCTAATATATTCATCGCCACGACCTCTGCCGTTTGTAAACGGAATTCCTCTGCCTTTTAGCCTAAAAGTTGTACCTGGCTGCGTGCCCTCTGCAATTGAATATTGAACTTTACCATCTATTGCCGGCACCACAATACTATCTCCCAATGCCAGCTGAGTAAATGTTACCGGCACTTCGCAATACACATCATAACCATCTCTACTAAAGATTTCATGCTTAGTTACCCGCACCAAAACCTCAACATCACCGTTTGGTCCGCCTTTGTAGCCTGCATTGCCTTGCCCTTTAATTACAAATATCTGCTTGTCGTCAATACCTGCCGGGCAGTTTACATCCAGGCTAGCGCTCTTCTGCCGCACTCCAGAGCCGCCGCAACTTTTACATGGGTCATTAATCAAAGAGCCGCCGCCATGGCATTTAGGGCATGTTTTCGTAGTAGAAACCATTCCAAATGGTGTTCTTTGTGTAACATTAACAGCTCCAGCTCCGCCACATTCCGGACATTTAACCGGTTTAGAGCCACTTGCGCACCCACTTCCCGAACACGCTGAGCAACTTTCTGTTCTGGTGAATTTAATTGTCTTTTTTGCACCCAATGCTGCCTCCAAAAACGTTAGACCAATTGTAACTTCAATATTTTGCCCTTTTTTAGGTGCGTTTGGGTTCCTTGTTCGCCCAGAGCTTCCAAAACCACCAAATCCGCCAAACATGCTGCCAAAAATATCACCTAAATCTACGCCAAAATCACCAAAACCGCCGAAGCCTCCAGCTCCGCCACTGCCCGCAGAATAAGACGGATCTACACCCGCATGGCCAAATTGATCATACCTAGCTTTTTTATTCTGGTCCGAAAGCACTTCATATGCCTCGTTAACCTCTTTAAACTTTTCTGCTGCGTCTTTATTATTTGCGTTAAGGTCCGGGTGATATTTTTTAGCCATAGTTCTAAACGCTTTTTTTATCTCATCTTGGCTGGCGTTCTTATTTATTCCAAGCACTTCATAATAATCTCTTTTTACCACAACTTCTCCTCCTAATTTGATTTGTTTCTAACTTAGTTTTCTTTGAACATTTAAAAAATCACTCTAATAAAAACTTGAATGCTTTTTTAAATATTCAAAATAGCATTACCGCCCGGCAAGGCTTGTGTAAACCTTGCCGGGATTTCTCTGCTATTGATTGTTTTCGTCCTTAACGTCTTTAACGTCTTTATAGTCGGCGTCAACCACATTATCGTTTGCTGCACCAGCTGCATTTGTATCTGCCTGTGGGTTTGCTTGTTGGTATAGCTTTTTAGACATCTCAAACAATGATTTTTGAAGATCTTCTTGTTTAGCTTTAATATTTTCGCCCTTGTTAGAAGTTACTGCGTCTTTAAGCGCTTGAATCTTCTGCTTGAGCGTCTCTTTCTCTGCGTCAGAAACTTTATCCCCAACTTCATCCAGTGTTTTTTCAGATTGGTAGATCATCTGATCTGCAGAGTTTTTAAGATCAATTTCTTCTTTTTTAGCTTTATCTTCTGCTGCAAATTTTTCTGCTTCTGCAACTGCTTTTTCAATATCTTCTTTAGACATATTTGTAGACGATGTAATTGTAACTTTTTGTTCTTTGCCTGTGCCCATATCCTTTGCAGATACATTAACAATACCGTTAGCATCTATATCAAAAGTAACTTCAATCTGCGGCACACCTCTTGGTGCTGCCGGAATTCCATCTAACTTAAATAGCCCCAAAGTTTTGTTGCCGCTTGCCATTTCACGTTCTCCCTGCAGAATATGAATTTCTACCGAAGTTTGGTTATCTGCAGCTGTAGAGAAAATCTGAGACTTTTTGGTTGGAATTGTGGTGTTTCTTTCTATTATTTTTGTAAACACGCCACCCAAAGTTTCTAGCCCCAAAGAAAGTGGTGTAACATCTAACAAAAGCAAACCTTTAACATCGCCAGAAAGCACCCCGCCCTGAATTGCTGCACCAATAGCCACACATTCATCTGGGTTAATGCCCTTAAATGCTTCTTTGCCCAAACTCTTTAATATTGCTTCAGAAACAGCCGGAATTCTAGAAGAGCCACCTACCATCAATATCTTATTTATATCGTTTGCTGTAACTTTAGCATCTGCCATAGCTTGTTTAACCGGCCCCATTGTAGCCTCCACAAGATCTGCAGTTAGTTCGTTAAATTTAGCACGAGTTAATGTAACGTCTAAGTGTTTTGGCCCGTTAGCATCTGCAGTAATAAACGGCAGGTTAATGTGTGTTTGAGTTGTGCTCGAAAGTTCAATCTTAGCTTTTTCTGCAGCCTCTTTTAACCTTTGCACTGCAATCTTATCGTTCATCAAATCTATGCCGTTTTCTTTTTTAAATTCTTCAGCAAGATATTTCATAATACGTTCATCAAAGTCATCACCACCAAGCTTGTTGTTTCCGGCGGTTGCTAATACCTCTTGAACACCGTCGCCCATCTCTATAATAGATACATCAAACGTACCGCCGCCCAGGTCATAAACCATAATCTTCTGGCTGCCCTCTTTATCCACCCCATAAGCTAAAGCTGCAGCTGTTGGTTCGTTTATAATCCTCTTAACCTCAAGCCCGGCAATTTTACCGGCATCTTTGGTAGCTTGGCGTTGCGCGTCTGTAAAATATGCCGGCACTGTAATCACAGCCTCCGTTACCGAATGCCCCAAATAAGCTTCTGCGTCAGCTTTTAACTTTTGTAAAATCATCGCAGATATCTCTTGCGGTGTATAACTTTTACCGTTAATTGTAACCTTGTGGTCCGAACCCATGTGCCTTTTAATTGATATAACCGTGTTTTCTGGGTTTGTTATAGCCTGGCGTTTAGCAACCTGCCCAACCATACGTTCACCTGTTTTCGAAAACGCAACCACAGATGGAGTTGTTCTAGAACCTTCACTATTGGTTATAACAACAGGTTCATTACCTTCCATAACCGAGACACAAGAGTTTGTTGTACCTAAATCTATTCCTATTATTTTAGACATATAAAAGCCCTCCTAAAATTTAACATATTTTTAATTTTTAAATATATAGATTATAAATTTAAAACAAAATTAATTTGCCACCTTAACCATTGCATGCCTAATCACTTTTTGGTTAAGCAAATACCCCTTTTGCAACACCTCAACAATCTCACCTTCTTTTAAATTTTCATCTTTCACATGCAGCACCGCATTGTGTTTTTGTGGATCAAATATATCTCCCACTGCACCGAACTCCTCTACTTTTAAATTGGCAAGAGCGGTGTTAATACTGCGGTTTATAAGCTCAATTCCTTTTTTGCATTCGCTATCTTTAATATCTAAAGCCAGTGCCGCTTGCGCACTATCTGCAACTGTTAAAAACTGACTCACCGCATAAGAAATTGCCTCCGGGTAAATCTGCTCCTTTTCTTTAATAGAACGCTTTCTAAAGTTGTCATATTCCGCGGCAACCCTCATAAACTGCTGCTTCAGTTCTTCGTGCGCCTTTTGCTCTTGCGCTAAAAGCTCTTCAAAATTTACTTCCTTTTCGTTGGTTTCTGCTTTTTTAATTTCTTTTTCTACCTTTTCGCTGTGTTTATGCTTACTCAAAATTGTCCACCTTCTTTTATCTTAAAATCTTTTCATTTTTAACATCTGTTCCACATATCATAAACTTTGTTCCACGTGGAACAGATGTTAAAATTTCGTTAACTAAACTACATGCTTGGCTGTATCGTAGCTGTGCGAAAGCATAGCTGCCTCTCTTGTAATAACTTCGCCATTTATTCCGCAGTTAACAAGGTTTTAGGTCATGATTTCCTAGATTTGGCATATTCTCAATCACACCAGTACCTGCTACTTCTGATTCAACAGCTCCTGTAACATTCAAATTTTTAACAATACCTTCTTTTGCCACATCACCTAAAATATTCCCGTTACTTAAATCACAATTAAAAGTTTCCCCATTTCAATCAAATGTACCTTTAAATTCGTGCCCTTGAGCAAAAATAGGCTGGAATGCTGTAAGCTCTTCTGTTGGTCCCTCACCATCACCTGTTAAGTCCAGATCATTTTTTAAAATTATCGTTTTCCCTTCAAACGTCTCTCCTTGCTCCGAACTTGCATGCAGTGCGTTTAGATCTGCCAAACTATAGACCTCAAAATCTACTGAATTTGTTTGTTTTGCCGCTGTTTTATCGCTTAAAGAGCCGCTGCAAAATACAATAGAAGTAGCTGATAACAATGCCAAAAATCTTTTTTTATTCATATAACCACCTCCCTTTAAAATCCATTTATATATTTATGTCATTTCTATTTCACGTAAAACAAAGCTTATACTAAATTAACAATTTTGGCAAAATATCAACAAAATACCGTAAATACGCCACACATAAAGAGTAGTTCATCTTCACTGGACCAATTACCACAATGCCACCTTTACCTTTGCCTTTTATTTCAAAACCGGTATCTAAAACGCTAAACGGTTTAAATTCGCTTCCGGCAATATTCTGCCCAATTTGAATTTGAATTTTATCGGGTTGTGCTGTCATTAGTTTTTTTACCTCTGAATGCTCCTCTAAAAACGCAAGAATATCTCTTATATTAGGTGCTAATTCTTCATAACACAAAAGATTCGTACTACCTTTAATAAATAAATCCACATTGCAAAGTTCGCCGCAAATATCATATACACAGAATAAAATTTGCACCAACATTGAATTGAGCATAGACTCATTTGCGTTAATACTTGATGTAGATATTAAAGATTGAATAAAACTATGTGTAATTTCAAGTGGTGAACGATTACAAAAACCGTTATTTAAAAATGTGTTAAGGCCTTCTAAAAAAAGTTCCGAAATAATGCCACCTAAGTTACAAGTTTTGTGCTTTATTACACCATGAATTGTAGACATCACAACAATACAAAAGTTAGATTTAGTGGGAATAACTAGAACTTTTTCAATTTTATCGGTCTCTGAATGCACAGAAGAAAAAATAGCTACACAATTGGTTGCTTCTGCTAAAATTACACTTGCTCTTTTTAAAATATTACTAACACCATATTCCATTCCTAACGCGTACGCAATTTCACTTTTTTGCACTGTATTTAAATCTCTATAAACCATAATATCATCAGCATACAGCCTGTAGCCATTAAGAGAAGGCACTCTGCCAGATGACGTGTGTGGCTGTTCAAGCAAGCCCAATTCATAAAGTATAGCCATTTCGTTCCTAATTGTGGCAGAAGATATTTTATCTTTAAAAAGGTGCGCCACCAGTTCAGACCCAACTGGCTTTGAAGTGGCAATATATTCTTCTATAACCATTGTTAATATTCTGCGTTTTCGTTCGTCAAGCTTCATACTTCACCTCAGTTTTTGCATTCGCTCTCACTATTTTTGAAGTTAGCACTCTTTTGCTTTGACTGCTAATTCAAGTTTACACTATATTCAAAAACTTGTCAAGTACTTTTTTAAATTTTTTTATTATTTTCATAAAATTAAGATCGATTTTTTACGCACAAAAAAGTTATTAACATTTGTTCCACGTGGAACAAAATTAAAA
>JBJEZM010000132.1:0-1701 GCA_051887395.1 Oscillospiraceae bacterium
GTGGCGCTTTGGGTGATTGTTTGAGCAGTGTTATGCAAAAGGCCGGATTTGAAGTTACAAAAGAATTTTATATTAATGATGCCGGGAATCAAATTGAGGTGTTTAAAAAATCTTTGGATGCTCGTTTTGTGCAGGAGGTTAAAGGGCAAGATGCAGTTTGCTTCCCCGAAGATGGTTACCATGGAGAAGATGTGATTGCACTTGTGCGTGAATTTATTAAAGAAAACGGTACGAAGTTTATAGATTTGCCGGCGGCTGAGCGTGAACAAATTTTGGTAGATTATGCATTGCCAAAGAATATTGCAGCAATAAAAGAAACGCTTGATCTTTATAGAGTTAATTATGATGTGTGGTTTAGTGAAACATATTTACACAAAAACGATTGTGTGCAAGCAATAATTGAAAAGCTGACAAAAAAAGGCTTAACCTATAAAAAAGGTGGTGCGGTGTGGTACAGATTTAGTGGTGCCAAAGATGGCGAGAAAGATGAAGTGCTGGTTAGAGCTAATGGCAATTACACCTATTTTGCCGCAGATATAGCCTATGGGTATAATAAATTTGTAACCAGAGGTTTTGATGGGGCTATTAACATTTTAGGTGCAGATCATCATGGGCATATTGAAAGATTACGGCATGCATTTTTTGATTTAGGAATTGATCCAAATAAATTTAAGGTAGTTATTATGCAGGTTGTTAGGTTAATTAGAGATGGTGAAGTTGTAAAGATGAGCAAGAGAACAGGGAAGTCTGTAACGCTTGCTGAACTTTTAGATGAAGTGCCCATCGATGCGGCAAGGTTCTTTTTTGGATTTAGAGAGGCGGGTTCGCACCTTGATTTTGATTTGAATCTGGTTGTTGAACAGACGGTAAAAAACCCAATTTATTATATTCAATATGCACATGCTAGAATCTGCAGTTTAATAAAAAACACACAGAATAAACCGCAAATAGAATCTAGATTAGAATGTGAGCCGGAGTTAGATTTAATAAAGAGTTTGATAGCTTTTCCAGAAGTGATAAAAAATTCTGCGCTTAATTTAGATTCATCTTTGGTTAATAAGTATTTATTGGAACTTGCAACTAAATTTCATAAATTTTATAACGAATGCCGAGCTTTAACCGAGTCTAACGAGGTGTTCGGGGCAAGGCTAGAGCTTTGCAAAGCTGTAAAGCAAACCTTGCAAAATGGCCTTGAATTGCTTAAAATTTCAGCACCAGAGGTTATGTAAAAACAGAAAGCGGGTTGAAGAAATTGGTGGATGGTGTATTTTTACACTTTTTGCAAAAAGAAATGGTACATTTGCTTGTGGGGGCTAAGGTCACGAAAATTATTCAACCGATCAAAGAAGAGTTAATATTAATTTTTAAGCAGAATCGGTTTGAATATAAACTGCTTATAAATGTTTCTTCTGCATGCCCGAGTGTGTATATATCGGCAGTACATGAATTGGGTAATATTATTCCTAATATGTTTTGCATGCTGTTACGCAAACATATTTTGGGCGGGCGAATTACAAAAATAACTCAGCAAGGGTTAGATAGAATAATATATATTGAATTTTTGGCGCAGAATCAAATTGGAGAGAGCCATAAGTTTAGTTTAGCGGTTGAGCTTATGGGCCGTTATTCTAATCTTATTTTATTAGATGAAAATGAAGTTGTTTTGGGAGCGGTTAAGTTTTTAAAAGAGGGGCAAAGGAG